>NZ_JBARYM010000315.1:0-6066 GCF_049647865.1 Tunicatimonas sp.
GCCCATACTGAAGAAGATGTAATCACCCGCATTCAGATGGGTTACAATGCTATTGCGCTGAAGCCGATTGCCAAAACCCTGAGCATGACGCTAAAGATGGCCAAGGTAGCTCACGAACAAAATATTCCCTGCCTTTGTGCTGACCTAACCGTGAACCCAATTCTGGTAGATTGGAACAAAAACGTAGCCGCTCGGCTGGCCGCCTGGGAAGAGTTCCCCGGAATGGGTTTAATGGAAAACAACGGTCATCAGAATTACCGCGACTGGGAGGAGATGCTTACCTATCATCCGCACGCTGATGCCAAGTGGGTGAAAGCCCAGGGGGGAGTTTTTAAATTAGATCAAGGCTTTTACGAAGATAGCGGCGGAATTTTTCAAATGTCGGACCACTATCAAGCGTTATTTGATCCAGACAAAAAGTAGCGTATTGCTGTAGGGTCGAACCACGAAAGAGAATAATAACAAACGAACACTTTAACAATTGAACAATCGAGTAATTAAACTACACACATCTATGAGAACCTTTTTTTTGTACGGTACCGCACTTTTTTTTCTATACAGTTGCGGACCAACTGCTAACGATACTGCCGAGACAACCGAAGAAGAAACCACTTCTGCTGAGATGACCGCTTCGGTGGAAGAGACCGGCGACAACACATTAACTGACCAGGAGCAACAGGATGGCTGGACGTTGCTATTCGATGGCCAATCTACTAATAGCTGGCGCGGGGCGCATAAGGATGCTTTTCCTGAACAAGGCTGGAAAATTGAGGATGGGCAACTGATGGTACTATCCTCTGACGGAGCAGAGTCGCAGAACGGCGGCGATATTGTGACGGAGAATGAGTACGATAATTTTGAATTCCAGGTAGATTTCAAGCTGACCGAAGGAGCCAACAGCGGTATTAAGTACTTTGTCACCGAAGGCTACAATTCAGGTGCGTCGGCAATTGGCCTGGAGTATCAACTACTTGATGATGAGAAGCACCCTGATGCCAAAAAAGGCAACAACGGGGGTGGCACTCGCACCTTAGGTTCTTTGTACGACTTAAAAGGTGCCCCTAGTAGTAAGCCCTTCCGAGGAATTGGCGAGTGGAATACCGCTCGGTTGGTAGTTCAGGGCAATCAGGTAGAGCATTACCTAAATGGTGAAAAAGTATTGGAGTACGAGCGCGGTGGTGAGGAATACAATACCTTGGTAAAAAACAGCAAATACGAGAAGTGGGATGACTTCGGTATGGCCGAAAGTGGTCACATTTTATTACAAGACCACGGCGACTTAGTTTACTTCAAAAACATCAAAGTACGGGAATTGCCCGCCTCTTAGTTCAAAGTGTTATCGTGTTATAGATGATTATAAAGGACAGCGGCACAACCAATAATTTATAATACCATAACACTACGCACCATAACACCAAATTTTAACATACAACAAAAAATAAATTATGAATATTTCAAACACGAATCGTAGAGATTTTATTAAGAAGTCGGCCTTGGGAGCGGTAGGTTTAAGTACTGCTTTCTCCGCTCGGAGCTACGGGCGAATTTTAGGGGCGAACGACCGAGTACGAGTCGGTATTGTGGGCTTTTCTAACCGTTGCCGCGGATCGCTGATTCCGGCATTTATGAACCATGCGGATGAAATGAACTTCGAGTTTGTCGGGGTTTCCGATATCTGGAACCGTCGTCGCGACGAGGCGAAAGCTTTCTTTGAGGAGAAAGGAATGAAGAACATAGACTTAGCTCGCAATAACGAAGAGTTGTACGAAAAGAGTAAAGTAGATGCGGTAATTATTAGCACTGCTGATTTTCAGCACGCGCTGCACGGGGTAGAAGCGATTGAGAACGGCTGCGATGCTTACATTGAAAAGCCGCTGGCGGAATCAATGGAAGATAATAAGAAAATTCGGGACACCGCCCAAGCCTCCGATCGCATCATTCAGATTGGTTCGCAGCGACGAAGCGGTAGTAATTACCACGCCGCCGAAGACTACATAAAATCCGGCGAGTTCGGTGATATTGTGATGGTGAACATGACCTGGAACGTGAATCAACCCGGCCGCTGGCGTCTTCCTGATTTGGTAGCTTCCATCAAGAAAGAAGATACTGATTGGGATCGTTACCTAATGAACCGCCCTAAAGTAGATTGGGACCCGCGCAAGTATCTAGAGTATCGTCTGTTCTGGCCCTATTCTTCTGGCATACCCGGGCAATGGATGTCACACCAGATTGATACCGTGCATTGGTTCTCGGGCTATGATCATCCGCGCAGCGTAGCCGCCAACGGAGGTATCTACCTGTGGCAAGACGGACGGGAAAATCCGGATACTATGACGGCAGTATTTGACTACGGTCCCGATGATAATCCGAACGAAGGCTTCCAGGTAGTGTACTCTTCTCGCTTCACCAACTCCGAAGGGGGAACTAAAGAGATATATTATTCTAATGCTGGAACATTAAACCTAAAGACCAATATGATTACCCCAGACGGAGGGTTAGGTGAACGTCATGCTTCGGCAATGGGCATGGAGCCTAATATGCTGGAAGAGCAAGAACTAAAAGGCGAGCAGGTAGTTACCAGTGCCGATACCGGATCGGACAATATGACCTCTAACCATATGCGAAACTGGATGGATTGCGTACGTAGTCGTAAGGAACCGCACGCCCCTGTTCAAGTAGGCTACAATCATTCGGTTGCCAACTTAATGACCACCCAGGCGTTGCACACTGGCAAACGCGTAACTTTTAATGCTGAAAACGAAGAAATTATCTCTAGTTAAAATGATGAAACTACCTAACCAATGGCCAAAGTCTGCTTGGAGCGGACTTTTGGCTCTTATCTTATTGATAACCCAAATTCATTTGCTACCCGCGCAGGTAAAGATTACTGAAAACGCTGAGAAGAAATCAGTGTCCGTTACCATTGATGGTCAACCATTTACTTCTTACATCTATCCTGAAGTAATAAAGAAGCCAGTATTATTTCCGGTTAGAACACCTCAAGGAACAAATGTTACTCGAGGTTATCCTCTATTACCCACCGCCGGCGAACGAGTGGATCATCCGCATCATGTAGGGCTATGGCTAAACTACGGCGACGTGAATGGCTTAGACTTTTGGAACAACTCCGAAGCTATCCCCGAGGAAAAGCGGGATGGTTACGGAACCATTCGTCACCGAGAGATACTGGAAACAGAAAACGGTGAAGTAGGTAAACTAAAAGTAGCGGCTGACTGGCTCACGCCCAACCAAGAAAAGCTACTGGATGAAACTACTACCTTCCATTTCTTTAAAGAAGGTGACGCCTACGTTATTGACCGAATTACTACCCTGCGAGCTCAAGATCAAACTGTAACCTTCAATGACAACAAGGAAGGAATGGTGGCGATTCGGGTAACCCGAGCACTGGAGCACCCTTCAGACAAACCAGAAATTTTTACAGATGCCAGTGGCAATGCTACCGATGTTGCTAAGCTGGATAATACCGGAGTAACGGGAGAATACATGAGCAGCGAAGGGGTTAGCGGAACCGAAGTGTGGGGAAAGCAGGCGGAATGGGTAAACCTAGCTGGGGCTATAGGTGATGAAGACGTCTCTATTGTGATAATGGATCACCCTGAAAACGTTGGCTATCCTACCTACTGGCATGCTCGGGGTTATGGTTTGTTTTCAGCCAACCCACTAGGGCAAGAAGTGTTTTCAGAGGGGAAGAAAGAACTAAATTTTGCTTTAGAGCCTAAAGAAAAAGTTACGTTTCGTTACCGAATTGTAGTTTATGGGAGTGAAGAGCCTTTGGATGAAGAAACGATTAAATCAATGTACGCCGGTTTTACCGACGCGAGTTGATTACCAATCTTCCTCTCCTTCAATCCAAAATTCTAGCAAACTTTCTTTATCAATGTGAAAGCAGAATTTTTGAGCAAGATCACCTAGGTGGGGGCTAGTTTCTAGGGTAATCCACCCGTAGTAGCGGCTCAAGTGGCAGAATCGTTGGGCTTGGTAGGTTTCTTCGTCAGTTTTACGGAGTCGTAGTTTAGCATCATACTGCTGAATTAGGCGAAATAATTCTTTATCAAAGAAAGTATCTGCTTCGGTATGTCCAGTCTGATATACGAAAATACTTTCTTTGTCCCGATCTAAAATGTAGTCTTTCACAGTTTCGTGCTGGCTCATTACCCGATCCACAATATTTACTTCATCGTCTGTGATTTTGCTTTTTAGCTTTTTTCTTAACACCACCCGAGCATCAAATGGATGTTCGTAAAACTCAAATCCTGAAGGTAATTGGAGAAGTAATTCATCGTCAGCGTAGCGTTCAGGATGGCGGACAATGTAGTAGCGAGTGCCACCCTTTTTGGTAGTAGCTGCCCGCAGGTAATGCCGATGGCCTTTGCGGTTGGTGTAGTAGAGTGACAAGAGGTAGTAGTTTCTATAATTTTAAGTACCGCTCGAAGATAAAGCGAAAATTTTCTTGTATTGAGTGTTTGGCAATATAGTCACTGACCGATGAATAGGATTTTGCCTGTCCAATATCTTGCTTACGTAGCGATGAGCTTACTACCAAGAGAATGGTATCAGGGTGATCCGGGTAAAATTCTTCTTCGTACAATTCAATGAATTCAAAACCATTGTACATCGGCATTTTTAAGTCGCATAGTATTAAATCAGGATAATCCTTATCGATACAGGATCGCAGGTAGATTAGGGCCTCTTCAACATTAGAAGTAGTACGTAGCTCAGCTTCATCTTGGCGAGACTTCAGCCATTCCTCGGCAATAAAATTGTTAATTTCGTCGTCATCAATGAGTAATATTTTTTTCTTCATACGAATAGGGCATTAGTTGAGCAAAAAAAGTAGCACCTTCATCCGGTTGACTTTGTACTTCAACCTTTCCTCCGTTCTTTTCAACAATAGTTTTTACAATATGTAAGCCAACTCCTGCTTCATCTACAGACGAATTTATGCGTTTGAAGGGTTGGAAGAGTGTTTTGCCAACTCGTTCCATATTTACGCCTTTACCATTATCTTGTACTTCTAAACAAATATATTGGTTGTGTTCTCTCGTTTTAATGGAGATATGAATTGGCCGATCTTCTACACAAAACTTCATAGCATTGACTAATAAGTTTTTAATAATAGATACTAGATAAAACTCTACATACTGAATAGTTTCCACAGCGAAATGATGTTCAATAGTAGCTCCACATTGATCAATTTCTGCTGTAACCTCACTAGTAACTTTTTCCAGGATATCTTCAAAATTTAACAAATGAGATTCTTCATCGTCAGACTGCTGAATATCTAAAATACTAATAATACCCCGTAAAGTTTTCTCTAAGCGATTTACCGATTGGTCAATTTTTTCAACTACCCGGGGGTCTTGTCCGTTTTCCGATTCTAACAACCCAGAAAGTGATTTGAGGTTGGCTACCGGAGCCCGAAGGTCATGCGCGGCAGAAAACACAAAGTTATCTAAATATTCATTAGCCACTCGAAGCTCATGGTTTGATTTCCTTAGTTTCTTTTCGGCTGTTTTCTGATCATGAACATCAGAAATTACGCCACTCATTCTTACCGGTTCGCCCTGTTCATTGTATATAGCTTTACCTCTCGATCGGAACCAGCGATAACCCTTTGTTTTATGTTTAAGCCGTACCGTAACATCGTAGGTAATACCATCTTTAAAATGCTTTTCCAATTTTGTCTGCCAAATATTGATATCGCTAGGGTGGCTAATAGCTCGGAAGTTATCTACTGAAGATTCTACTTCTCCGTTTTGGTAACCTAGCAGTTCGTAGAATCGAGGCGACCACCAAACGTTACTATCAGAAATTTCTTTCCAGTCCCAAATACCATCAGATGTACCACTAATGGCAAAGGCAAGTCTTTCTTCGCTTTGGCGTAGCAGTTCACGGCTTTTTACTTGTTCACTGGTATCCTGAATAATAGCAATAATAACTTTTTGCCCATGAAAGTCGGATAACTGTAAGTTCGCTAATATATTATATCTGCTACCGTCTTTACGTTGGTGAATTGCTTCAAATGTAACTAATTCCTCTTTCCCC
>NZ_JBARYM010000316.1:0-2140 GCF_049647865.1 Tunicatimonas sp.
ACGTTGGTGTAGACCTGCATTACCAAATCGTTTTCAAAGTCAATAGTGTATTCGGAGCAATAGGCCCCGCCCCACTTGACCGAACCAACTGGAGCCTGATCGCCGTAGTGGCTGTTTTCGGTAATTACCATTAGGCCGTAGCCAAACTTATCGCGCCGATCCCACACCTCGGAGCCGCCAATCTGGTTGCGGGCCATCAGTTCTACCGTCAGTGGGCTGAGCAAACGCACGTTATTGTACTTTCCTTTATTCAGAATGATTTGGCAAACCTTCGCGTAATCGGCAGCGGTACTCACCAGTCCGGCTCCACCTAGGTAGTAAGTTTGAGCCCCACTGCGGGCAAAATTTTGGTAGGTTTCCTCTGGGCTAACTTCCAGTGAGGCTTCGGCTGATTCTTTAGTAAATAAGGTCACCAGCCGATTGGATTTTTCTTCGGGTAAATAAAAGTACGTATCGGTCATTCCCAATGGGGTAAATATATGCTGTTGGAAGTATTCAGCCAGCGACTGCCCGGAGATGACTTCCACCAATCGACCTAGAATATCGGTATTCGGACCGTAGGAAAAGTGCTCGCCCGGCTGGTGTACCAGCGGACGGTTGGCTAGTTGATCAATGGCATCTTCCAGTACGATACTATCCAGCGAAGCCAAAAACGGAATGTCAAAACCCTCTCGAGACCAGAGCGGATGCTCGTAGGGAATTCCGGCGGTATGCGTAAGTAAATCGCGAATCATAATTTCCCGGTTAGCCGGAACCGTTTCGTACTCCAACGTAGCCGAGTCGTAACTCGTGAGCACCTTCGGGTTAGCGAAGGCGGGAATGTACTTGGAAATGGGATCTTCCAGTAGTAAATGCCCCTGCTCGTACAGCATCATCACCGCAATGGAGGTAACCAGCTTGGTTTGGGAAGCAATGCGGAAAATAGCATCGGTCGCCATTGTCTCTTCTTGTTCAGAATCGGCCCAACCGTAGGCTTGATGATGAACGGTTTCACCCCGATGAATAATCATGGATACCGCGTGGGGAATATTTCCTTGGTCTATCCGACTCTGCAAAAAGGAATCAACTCGCGCCAGCCGCTCGGGTGAAAACCGTAGCTCATCCGAGGGCTGAGCTAAAACTGCGGCAGGATGGGCAAATAGTGCAAGAATGAATAAGAAGAGGCGGACTAACATAGTAGGTAGATTGTTTCCTAGCAAAATACGGAATTCAAGCAGCCAGAACAAAAACATATATATAAGATTGAAATATATAAGAATATTATATATAATTGCCTTATGTATTCATCTGAACTAATCAAAGGAACTGTCACCACGCTAATCTTAAAACTACTATCCGATAATCGCCGGATGTACGGCTACCAGATTACCCAAGCAATCACTAAGGCTACCGACGGAAAAATCACGCTGACGCTGGCCGCTATCTACCCAGTACTGCATAAACTAAAAGCCAAAGGGGAACTCACCACCGAAAAGGAGAAAGTGGGCAACCGGCTACGCATCTATTACTCACTGACTGATCAGGGCAACGACACTGCCCGAGCAAAACTCAAGGAATTTGCTGACTATCTGGCTACCATGAAATCGCTGCTAGAGATTAAACCGGGATTACAAAAATGTCTGACGGTATAATTCGACTGACAAAAGCCCAAATCAGCCTCATTAAAAAGCGCATTCAGCAGGAGGGCGTAAAAACTGCTGAATTAGCGGAAGACTTGCTGGATCATTTTTGCGTAGCGATTGAAGAAAAAATGGCGGAAGGGCAGCCGTTCGATACTGCTCTTGAGAATGCCTTTAACGCTTTACAAGAAGACGAACTGAAAGTAACCGAAATGAAGACCCAAGAAATGTTGGGGGGAAAAAAGGTTTTTTATCCCAACCTATTGCAAAGCTTTCTATTAGTACTTAGCGCTCTGCCTATTGCCTTGGTGGTTAGTTGGTTAGTACTTCAAGCGGTACAGGTGCTAGCAGTTGGAATAAACGATTTAGCACTTCGAGAACAGTGGATTAAGCAAACGTACCTGTTGAATGTAGGAATCACCAGTGTGTTTGCCCTCGGTGTTCCTATCGGATATACCATTTGGAGGAAAAGGCAAACACAAATCAAGCTACCCATTTTCTCATTTCGTGCCGTTCCAGCG
>NZ_JBARYM010000317.1:0-13337 GCF_049647865.1 Tunicatimonas sp.
GCATCAGCGTACTGACGATCAATCACGATATTTTTACGGTTGTCTGATAAAATAAGCTCGGCAAAAACAGGTTGCTCTGAACTAGCATCGGTCACCTGACCAACAAATAGCGTGGTATTCTTAGCCGGGGCTTGGGTGGCTACCGGTTTAGGAGCTGCTTTTTCGGGCTTCATATTAATTACGTACAAATCATTTCCGCCTAAACCGTCTTCTCGAGCGGTAGCATAGTACCCGTAAGCATTATCGGCCGAAGTAACAAAATAGATATCATCTTGGGCAGTGTTGATTGGGTAGCCCATATTAATGGGGGTGGTCCATTTGTCTTGATAATTGCGGCTTTGGAAAATATCGTAGCCTCCCATGCCCATGTGCCCCTTTGAACTGAAGAACAGGGATTTTCCCGAAGGGTGAATAAAGGGAGCATCTTCATCGGACTCAGTATTTATTTTGGGCCCAAGATTTTCGGGAGGACCCCATTCGCCTCGCCGGTCTTTTTGGGACACATACAGGTCAAAGCCACCAAAACCACCGGGACGATTACTCGAGAAATACAGTTTGTCGCCCGCCTGATTTACTGAAACCGATAATTCACGATAGGGTGAATTCACATGTCGGCTGACCGGTAGAGGCACCGACCATTCCTTGTCTTGGTAAGTAGAATAATAGATGTCGCCGTCCCCTTCGTCTACATAGATAAATAGCGTTTTTCCATCGGGCGAAATAGCCGCTCCACATTCATGATAGTGGGTATTAATATTGGTGCTAATCTTTTTGGGAATGAGCCAATCGCCCTTATGCCTTTTTACAATGTAGATATCTTCGTAGAAATTATCATCATAGGCTTTTCTACCCCCAGTTGAACCTTCTCGGCGCGAGGTAAATATGAGAGATTTACCATCAGAAGTGATTAGCGGAGCGTAGTCTTGATTACTAGAATTTAATTTTTTGAGATTACGAATCTCCACATTTTTAGGGTTATTCACGTACTCTATGCCAATATTGCACTGCTGAATGTGCCGATCCACAGTATATGTATTCTCAGCATTTTTACGGTACTGGTGAAAATACTCTAAAGCTTTCTCAAATTTTTGATTGTATTGATAGGCTAGTCCTAAATGAAAAACGAGAGTAGAAGTTGAATCTTGAGTGTTTTTGTAAACTTCTTCTAAGAAGGGCATAGCGCGGTGCTTATACCTACTCTTTAGGTAGGCTAACCCAATTTTATAGGTAATGGTAGGGTCATCAGGGGTAATTTCAGCGGCTTTTTGGTAGTTGACCGCTGCTTCGTAGTAAAAACCGTGCTCATAATACTTATTAGCGGTTTTTAGTATCCTTTTTACTGACTGAGCCCAGGTCACTCCCGATAAGAGGCAAAGAAAATAGAATATTAGTACCCGAAATATAAGTAGCACACCGAATTGTTAACAGTTTGAGTAAAAATACTATAGAATAGTGTGTTTAGAGAAACATTGTCGCTCAGTGCCTGACAATGTAGGTTTGTAGGAAACATTGCTTTTTATTGCAATAATATCGCTTTTTATGTAGATCGTAGGTTGGGTATTTTTGCAGAACCAAAAAGTCGGGGTATAGCACCTTCTGGTTGGTTTTGTACCAGTAGAAGACAAATGTGACGAACTATAATTAATTTTGAGGCTTATTTCATTATTATGGCGAAAACTTATAAAACTAACTTTTACCGCTCAAGGCACAACAAAACGCTTTATTCGGCCGAAACTATCATTAAGATTATATCGGACATCGTTAACCCAAAAAGTGTAGTTGATATGGGTTGTGGGGTAGGTACTTGGTTAGAAGTATTTACCCATTTAGGTGTAGAGGATGTTTTAGGATTGGAAGGTCACTGGGTAGAAGACGAGAAGATAGTTATTCCTCTTGCTAAGTTTAAAAAAGTGAACTTGGAAGACGAACTCACACTAGATCGAAGGTTTGATCTGGCAATATCGCTGGAAGTGGCCGAGCATATCAATGAACAGTACGCCGAACGGTTCGTCGAGAACTTAACTAAGTTGGCACCAGTAGTCATGTTCTCAGCCGCTATTCCGTTACAGGAGGGAAAGTACCACGTTAATGAACAGTGGCCTGACTACTGGAAAGCGATCTTTGAAGAAAAAGGTTACTTACTGGTTGACCTAATAAGGCCGCAAGTATGGAACGATGAACGTATTGAAATGTGGTATGCCCAGAATACGTTTGTATACGTAGACCGAAATAGAATAGCCGATTATCCCCAGCTAGAGGCACTTTACGTAGAGAACCCACCGCTATTATCCGCCGTTTTACCCAGGTTTTACGAGTTCAAACTTAAAAAATTTCCTATTGGCCGAGCCATTAAGAACAGGATAAAAAGAGCACTCTAATTTCTTCATTCAAAAGTGGCAAGCATAACTAATATCTCAGGGGTAATAATCACCTTTAATGAAGAACGCAATATCCGAGCTTGTATTGAATCACTCCAGCCGGTTGTAGAAGAGGTGGTGGTGGTTGACTCGTACAGTACCGATAATACTGAAAAAGTATGTCTGGAAATGGGAGTTAGCTTCTACCAACACGAGTTTGAAGGTCATATTGAGCAAAAAAACTACGCGATGAGCCTCGCTACTTACGATCATATACTTTCGTTGGATGCTGATGAACGCTTATCCGAAGGTATGATTGAGTCAATCAAAGGCGTGAAAAAGAACTGGGATGCCGACGGATACGTGTTTAATCGATTGAATAACTACTGTGGTGCTTGGCTTAAGAGAAGTTGGTATCCAGACAAAAAGTTAAGGCTTTGGGACCGTAAGAGAGGCAAGTGGGGAGGAACCAACCCGCACGACAAGGTCGTTATGGAAAATGGAACGGTGAGAAAGTTAAAGGGAGACATTCTGCATTATGCGTACGAAAATCTCGAAGAACACTATGAGCAGATAAAGCAGTTTGCCATCATCGCGGCCAATGCAAAATACAAAAAAGGTAAGTCGGCCAACTTCATCATACACGTATTGCTGAACCCTGTATATAAATTCTTTAGGAGATATATAGTTAAGCTTGGCTTTTTAGATGGATATTACGGATTTATCTTCAGCGGACTTACTGCTTATCTCAATTTTATGAAATATTTGAGACTTTGGGAGTTAAATAGAACCAATGGAAAATCAAAATAACATCCCAGTATCGGTAATCATTGCCACCTATAATATGCCCGAGTGGCTGGAAAAGGTGCTTTGGGGCTACGAGAATCAAACCTATCAGAATTTTGAAGTAGTCATTGCTGATGATGGATCAGAAGATGCGACCAAACAAGTGATTGACAAATTTATGGCTAATACTAAGTTGAGTATTCAGCACGTATGGCACGAGGACGAAGGCTACCGAAGACAAACAATTCTCAACGTGGCAATTACCAAAGCTCGATACGATTATATTTTGTTCACGGATGGGGATTGCGTACCTAAAGCCGACTTCCTTCAAACCCACGTAGCCCATGTGACCAACGGACGATTTTTATCCGGAGGATACTGTAAGCTACCGATGGAGCTGAGCCAACAGATTTCCCAAGAAGATATTATCTCCCAGCGATGTTTCGACCCGGCCTGGCTGAAAGAACGCGGGCTTACTGGAGCATCACAACTAAGAAAACTAAGTGCAACTAAAACCACCGGAAAAATTTTAGACACCATTACCCCGGCTGGTGCCACTTTTAATAATTGCAATACCTCGGTCTGGAAAAAAGATCTATTACACGTGAATGGCTACGATGAACGTATGCAATACGGAGGTCCGGATCGAGAATTGGGGCAAAGGCTAGAGAATTATGGGGTTAAGGGCAAGCAGATTAGACACCGGGCTATTTGCATCCACCTAGATCATAGCCGAGGTTATAAAAACAAAGAATCGGTCGATAAGAACCTAAGGATACGTAAAGAGAGTAAAAGAAAGAAAGTAATAAAAACCCCTTACGGTATCGATAAACTTGAACTTGGTAATAAGTAGTATTCACGCCACCGCTAGTATCAAACCCCATCTTTATGCTGGTTGCCATTTAAACATTGCGAGTACGAATTACAACCAAATCATCTTACTACGGGTCACTGTGCTAACATCCAAAGCCATCTGCGATGCCTACAGCATACTCGATTCTTCTGATTAGTTCTATTATTATACTTCTATCTACTTGCCCCGCATTTGGGCAACAAAGTGCTTCTTCTTGGCCGAGTAACGAACTAGGAATTAGTTTGATTAGCTACGCCAGTCGGCCCAGTGGGCATCTGCGGTTTGAGCGCACCTTCTATGCGCATCCGCTGCAAGGAGTAAGTTACAAGCGACACCTAGGCCGTTCGGCAATCAGACTTTCGGTAGCCCGTCAGGAACTCACTAAACGCCAATCAAATCAAGCAAGCTGGTCAAGCGAAGGTAGTTACGAAGCTACCTTAGTAAAGATTGGCTGGGAGCGAAGTTTCACCGCTAATGGCTTTAGTCCCTATGCGGGTATTGATCTGATGGGTATTCAATCTTCTTCCGAAGGCTCGTTTGGCGGGGGGATTACCGCTGCTTATTACGGCTTCACGGCTGAACGGCGGGGTTTGGGAGTATCGCCTACCGTAGGTGTTCGTTACCGTCTGCTGCGGTGGGTTTCGTTATTTGCTGAAACCGCTTTGGATGTATTTTATGCACATCGGCGAGGTGACTACACACAAATAGGACCAAGTACTATTCCATCAAACTATCCGGAGGTTGATAAAGGTTTCGAAGGGAAATTTAACCCGGTAGCTACCTTCGCAATTAATGTTGCGTTTTGATAGATATTTAATTGCTAGTCTCGCCAAGCCCAAATATAGTCAAAGACACCCTCTTCCAGATATTGTAATTGAAACCCGTGTTCTTGCAGATACTCACGAAGTGCGGCATTAGTCTCTTCACTTTTAGAACCTTAGTGAGTCTCTATTAGCAGTATGCGGACATTGCTAAGAATTTTTGGGGGTAGAGTGTAGAGAATAGCGTACTCAGAGCCTTCACAATCCAGCTTTAAAATATCAATAGCGCCAATTGCTTCCTTTTCCAAGAACTGAGGTAAGGTTACTGTCTCCACTTCTATCGATTCAGTGTTCGTAGCCTTATCAAATATACTAGCCATTGTGGTGTATCCATCTAAATTATTAGCACGAAGTGTAAGCGGTTGGCTGTTATCGCTGACGGCTTGGTGGTAAACATGCCAGTCAAAATTCGAATGCGTTTTTTTATAGCTCTCTAAAACTTGAAAATTAAAAGGCATAGGTTCAAAAGCGTAACCGGTAGCTTTAGGATACTCATAGAACATAAATAAAGAAAAATAACCTACGTTGGCCCCAATGTCTACGATAGTTGGGCTTTCTAACTCTAAAAGGTGTTCAGGTATATAACTGAAGTATATTCGGTCAAAAAAGCATTCACGAAACGATGATAGCATCTGGCGCGGTACCCGTACGCTAAACCCGTTTCTCAATTGAAAAGTAAAAGATTCTTGTTGGCCAAGTGTTTTGAACCATAGGTATTGCGGCCAGTTTTCAAAATACGTAAATAGGTTACGGTAACGGCGTATTTTACTTTTAGATTTCATAGAAAGTTTCGGTTGATAAGTATCACGTTTGCGAAGAGCAGAATGCCTGCTCTATCCCAACGTAGCGTATTTTACATACTTTTCATAAAAGGTACTACAGGTCAGCTAATCAATGGTTTTTCATCCATAGTAGATCCATATGTTGACTAGAATGAAGTAACGACTCGTAAGATGTATTTTCTAACTTTCCTTGTTCACCAATAATATGTGGGGTGTACTTTTTTTGATGAAGAGTATCAAGAAAGTCAGAGGGTGCTATGCCGCCTTTTTGCATATAAGAAGGAGCAAATTCAGTGTGAATAATGGGTACATGTTCCAGTAGCTGCTGTCCACCCTTGAGAACAAAAAACTCATAGCCTTCTACATCAATTTTAATGAATTTCACTCGGGATTGGTCTAATTGATGCTCATCTATAAAGGTATCTAAAGTAATAGTCGAGACTTCAACCTGCTCTCCTTCATTAATCGGTAAAAGGGAGTGGCGGCCTCGGTTTTTGGAGGGATACAGGTAAAGTGTTTTCTTCTCAACTTTGTCGGAAAGAGCCTGATTGTAACAAGTCACCTGCGTAGCATTATTCTGCTGGATGTTCTTTTTAAGTAAGTTGTAGTTAAGTGGGTCCGGCTCAAAGGCAAAAATTTGTGTATTAGCCGGTCCATAGCGGGAAAAAAGCAGTGAATACCAGCCAATATTAGCCCCTACATCCAGAACAATATCTCCCTCCTTTAACTGAACATTCTCTAAAAAACATTTGGTATTCTCCGGTTCACAAATACCATATTTATACAGATGGCGACCTAAAGCATCTTCCGTTTTAAAAGTAATCTTAAGATTATGCTTACTTAACGTTGTGGACATATATGGCAAACGAAATACCCACTTGCTAATTAAGTAAGCAACACTGCTTAGTAGTACGCTAAAACGGCTCTTTTCCATGCTTTTGATAAGGTTAGTTAATACATAAATACTACTAACTATTGCAACATGCAAAGGGCTATATGCCCTAGCATTAGTGATACGTAGCTTTTGTCATTCCTTCCGCAGCTTGAAGCGACTAGGGTACCATTTGTCCGTAAGTAACCTATTGTGCTTCAATGTGATAATTACTACGAATAGTCATCTGGCTGCCAAAAATACGTACTACATTTGTGGCGGCAAGTTACGGGAGGTACAAATACGAAACAATATTAAATAGCCAGCCTGAGAAACATTTTCAATACTACAGAACGGAAGCAAAGAAGTTGCTCAAAACTGATCAGAATTTGATCGTTGGGAGCTGAGCCAATTTATTTAGCAAACATGAATATCTTATTTACTACCCACCAAGGAGATACAGCCGGAGCTACGTACTCTATCGCCTATCTAGCTAAGGGGTTAGCGGACAAAGGGCACCAAGTCTACGTAGCAGCCCGCGCTGAGTCATTACTGTTTAGTTTGTTAAACGACAGTGGAGTACACTTAAGAGCAATGGCTTTCAAATCAAAGCTAGATTTTAAAACGATTAAGCAGCTACGGGATCTGATCGTTTCAGAAGAAATTGAACTGGTGAACGCCCAGGATAGTCGAGATCGTTATCTCACTATTTTTGCTAAGTGGAGATACAGACTAAATGTAAAGATTGTTCATACCCGGAGGCAACGGCCTAAGAGCGTGGGGGGGTGGCTTCATAATACATTCTACGTTCGGGGTACCGACAGAATCGTCGTGATTAGCGATGAGTTAAAAAAGATATTTATGGAACGAGGCTTTCCAGGGAATCATCTCCACGTAATTTACAACGGAACGCCCCGGTCGCAGTATGCCGACATTCGGCCAGAACGAGTGGAAGAGTTGCAAAAAAAGTATGGTTTACAACCTAGCGATACGGTCATTGGCTGTGTGGCCCGAATGAAAGAGCAACCTCAGCTTATTGAAGCTCTTCAGTATTTAGATGAAACTATCAAGGTGATATTTGCGGGAATTCCCAAGGGTAGTCTCGATGAGTACGTAACTCGATTTGATATTAAGCAGCGAATTATATACACCGGAACGTTGAACCGCCAAGACACACTGCACCTTTATAAACTACTAGACGTAAACGTATTGCCATCAACGATGGATGGTTTTGGGCTGGTATTAGTAGAGGCTATGGCCTTAGAAGTGCCTGTAGTGGCAACTAATTTTGGCGGCATTAAGAATGTGGTTACTCACGGAATAGACGGACTCCTGTTTGAAGATGGCGATATTAAGGAATTAGCTGAACAACTTGACAAGGCTTTGTTCAATACCTCAGTTCGGGAGAAGCTTGTTAAAAACGGTAGAATAACCGCATTGGAGAAGTTCTCTATTGAGAAGACCGTAGAGAATTACGAAATATTCTTTCAATCGCTTATTAATGCTTAATCAAGTCGGGGGCGTGAACATTCATCGACGGCCTATCGTTTTTAGGTATTAATCATCAATCACTACTCATTATTTATCGCTTCCGCTTTCTAACCTTTCATATTCTACATCTCTAATTTCGTGTTTCAACTTCTACTCAATGACGAGTATCCAAGCTTTCTTAAATTGAGGCTTACTACGAATCTGCTTAATTCTAGTACGAACTTTTTCAGTATCATCTGAGCGCATTATGTACGTGTAATAATACTGCTTCTCCGAATTATAGCCAACTTCAGCAGTATAGCGTTGCTGATTCAAACTTCTGGCAAGTTTAGTAGCATTAGATTTCTGAGAGAACGTTCCAGCAATAAGATATGACCCTTCCTCCATCTCTAGCGGATGTGTGCTTCTCTTATCGCGTTTGGCCTTTGCGAAACGTGGTTCGGTAGGAGCAGGCTTACTTTCTTCTGAGGTGACTGTAATATCTTTTGACTGCTCAATGTCTTCAAAAGTATCATCTTTCAAATTTTGATTATCAGAAGGCGAATCAGGCTTTGAAGAAGTTGAGTTGGGCTCTGAAGAAGTTGGATTAGGTTGAGAAGAAGGTTTTTTGCGGTCGGGAGTACTCTCCGGCACTTCCTCTTTCCCTCTTTTCTTCTTTTTCTTTTCTTCCCGTTTTCTGGCCTCAATTACGGCTTCTGGTATGGCATCAGAATCTTCTTGGGTTTTTAGGCGAGGTTTTCGTCGCATAGCGACTTTCTTCTTACCCAAAATTAAACCAAGTTGCACTTCGTGCGTACCAAAACTTTGCGAAGCTAGCTCATTACCCCCGGTGCCAAAGTGGTAACTAAATGAAAAAGACTTAGACTGAAAGCCTGCAATAGCGGCAATACCCGCTTGTTGTTGGTATCCACCCCCAACCCAAAAGCTTTCTTTAAATCTTAGCAACCCGAGTGCTTCGGCCTGGGGGGCATATTCAGTAGCGTAGTGATATAGTAAGGTAGGTTCAAACGAAAACTGACCAGTCGGGTCAAGATTAAAACGATAGTTAAGGCTAAGTATAGCTCGGTTAAACTCTCCTAAGCCCCCTGATGATTCGGTTGCAGAGAAAGAAGGTGGAGCAAACAAGTTGGGAATAGACACCCCAAGATTAAACCCTGATAGATGATACTGTAGCCCGGCTCTTCCCTGAAGATAAATACCCACTTCTTGTGCTGCCTGAAACAGAGCGTCGTCGCTGGTGTTAAGTCCGGTTAAATCGTAGCTATCTAGCCCGAAGCCAGCAGAAAGGCCAAAACGCAGGTAATGCTCTCGTTCCGATGAAAGTGGTATTAAATAAGCCGCTGTAGCCCTAAATGATGAAGAACGGAAAATACCCAGTTGGTCGTGAGTAAGATCGGCGCCAATAGAGAGCGGGTTCGCATTTCCGGTGGGGGCGTGAAAACTAAGATTGGTACTCATAGGGGCGCCTTCCACTCCTAGCCATTGCTGCCGATGAGTTAAATATAAAACCGGATGCGAATCGTACCCGGCAAAAGCGGGGTTATATAAGTATGGATTTGTAACATGATGCGTGAAAAATGGCATACGTTGCCCGATCCCGCTAAAACTGAGGGTCAGTAAGAATAGCAAACTGGCAACTAACTTCATACTTTGCAGATCGAGTCATCGACTTATGGCAAAACAAAACTATGAAAGTAGGAGGCAATAAAAAGGGAAGAAAAGCTAGTAACTTACCAATGAGGTAAAAATGAGGATATTGTAACTTTTTGGGGAGTATTGGTGTAAAGCCAAAGTTTTGTACAATACCACTGGTGATCTTATCCATTTTCTCAATGGTATGAAAAATTAAAAACTAGAAATCAGGAAAAATTATATGAGGATTACGGCTATCTTGTTGTAATGAGTTGGGTAATCTGCTAGTTTCGCTGCCTAACTTATTGAATTACAACTTTATGGAAGAGGCTTCATCATCTGCATTATTCACTAGTGATCCGGTGATTTTTGGTATTCTGATGGTGGTTCTGGCTTTTGTATTTACTACCTCAGCCAGCGAGCAACCTTTCTGGCAAAAATTCTACACCTACGTACCTTCGGTGCTACTATGCTATTTTGTACCGGGAATACTTAATTCGTTAAACATTATATCCAGTGAGGATTCTAACTTATATTTCGTAGCTTCTCGTTACCTGTTACCCGCGAGCCTTATCTTGTTTACTATTGGGATTGACCTAAAGGCCATTGCCCGCTTAGGTAAAAAGGCGGTCATTATGTTCTTGGCCGGAACGGTGGGCATTGTAATTGGCGGGCCACTAGCCATTCTGATCGTCTCTTCATTTTCTCCTGAAACAGTGGGGGGCACTGGACCCGATGCCGTATGGCGAGGATTAACGACTATAGCAGGAAGCTGGATTGGTGGTGGAGCCAATCAAGCCGCGATGAAAGAAGTTTTTGAAGTTGGCGATAGCATTTTTCCGGCAGTACTGGCTGTAGATATTATTATCGCGAATATCTGGCTGGCGTTTTTGCTCTACGGAAGTGGTCGGGCAGAGCGCATTGATCGGTTTTTTCGCGCCGATTCCTCGGCTATTAAAGACGTACAGCAACGTATTGAAGACTACGCGGCCAGCATTATGCAAATTCCGAAAACGGCTGACTTAATGTTAATTCTAGGATTAGCTTTTGGGATAACTGGCTTTTCACACTGGTGTGCCAACGGAATTGCGCCCTACCTTCAGGAGAACTATCCGATTCTCGAGAAATTCAGTCTTACTTCAACCTTTTTCTGGATTGTAGTAATTGCCACTGGGCTAGGTCTGGTACTTTCATTTACCAAACTGCGTAAATTAGAGGGAGTAGGAGCGTCTCGGATGGCAACGGTACTATTGTACGTACTTATTGCTACCATTGGTATGGAAATGGACTTGACGGCGGTAGTAAACAGCCCCGGATTATTTATGGTCGGAGCTATTTGGATTATGGTTCATATCGTAATTTTGCTGTTAGTCGCTAAGTTAATCAAAGCCCCGTTTTTCTTCGTGGCAGTAGGCAGTCAAGCCAATGTGGGAGGCGCGGCATCTGCTCCAGTGGTGGCATCCGCCTTTTCTCCTTCGCTGGCTCCGGTAGGCGTGCTCTTGGCGGTACTTGGCTATTTTGTCGGAACCTACGGCGCTTGGCTCTGCGGCATTCTGATGCAAACCGTAGCTGAGTAAAATATGAAATGCGAAATGAGAGATGTGAAATATGGAAGGTCGGAAGATGAAAGTAGGAAGGCCGGAGGTCGATAATGATGATTAAAGAGTAGTGACTAATTTCCAAAACTCAAAACGAGGGAAGAATTAGTGAACCGTTGACTATGGACTAAAAACCAATTTGCAATTTTTAATCTGTAATTTTTTCAATTTCCAATGACTCCTCAGCAAGTACTTAGTGATTTAAAAAAAAACCAATACGCCCCGCTGTATTTTCTTCAGGGGGACGAACCGTTTTATATTGATCAGATTGCCCAGCATATTGAGGAACAGGCTTTAACTGAAGCCGAAAAAGGGTTTAATCAGATCATTCTGTACGGGAAAGATACGGATATGCCTACGGTACTTACCAATGCCAAACGCTTCCCCATGATGGCTGCTCGGCAGGTAGTTTTGGTAAAAGAAGCACAGGAGCTGGCTGATTTACAGCAGAAAGCAGGTCAAGAGATGCTTTCGCAGTACGCTCAACAGCCGTTACCCTCTACAGTGCTAGTATTTTGCTATAAGTACAAAACGCTCAACAAAAATCTGGGGCTGTATAAAAAGCTCAATCAGTTTGCCGTGCTGGTTGAATCCAAAAAGATGTACGATAACCAAGTGCCAGATTGGATTCTTCAGTGGAGTAAACAGCGAGGGTTGAGCATTGAACAGCAAGCGGTACATATGCTAATGGATCACATTGGTAATAATCTGGAGCGGTTGGCTAACGAACTAGACAAAGTAGCAATTAATCTGGATAAAGAATTAACCGAAAGCATTACGGCTGAATTAGTACAAAAGTACGTAGGAATTAGCAAGGAGTATAACGCATTTGAGCTACAAAAATCAGTGGCTCAGGGCAACTTTGCCAAAGCGTTTCAGATTGTTTACTACTTTGCTGCTAACCCCAAAGCCAATCCTCTTATCCCAACAGTTGCGTTGCTTTTTACATTTTTTAGTAAACTGCTACTCGTGCATCAGGCTAGTGATAAAACGGAACGCGGTCTGGCTTCGTTATTAAAAGTACATCCATTTTTCGTGAAGGAGTATCGGACCGCCACAGTAAACTATCCGTTGCCCCGCGTAATTCGGAATATTGGTTTACTACGCCAAGCCGACTTACATGCAAAAGGTATTGACAACATTAGCGGTACCGATGAGCAAATTTTAAAGACATTGGTGTATCAACTGATGCACTGATTTTTAACACAATGTGTTAGGATGTTATCGTGTTATTGTATTCACGTAAACTTGAACACTTGAACACTTGAACACTTGAACACTTGAACACTTGAACACTCGCCACTACAGCAATATTTGTTAACCTATGAAGAAAGTTGTTTTTTTTCTACTACTACTTTTATCTACCGCTGGTTATTCCCAGGAATATTTGGCGCAGGCTATTCCCGAGCGTATGTATCAGCAGGGAGTAGATCTGCTGGAGAAGAAGAAATTTAGCGCAGCTCGCGAAACTTTTGAGCAATATTTGGCAAAGTCTCCCGATGGTGCTCACGCCACCGAAGCGCAGTACTACGCGGCGTATTCGGCAGTAAGGCTGTATAACCAAGATGGCGAAGCCCAACTAGCCGAATTTATGCGCGAGCACAGTAGCCATCCGAAGGCACTGCGCGCTAATTATGAATTGGGGAATTTCTACTTCAATGAGCAGCGCTACGACAAAGTGATTGAGTATTTTGGGCAAACCGATACGCGCAATTTATCGCTTACCGACGAAGAAGCTAGAAACTTTAAACTAGGGTATGCTTATTTTACCAAACAGCAGTTTGAAGAGGCCGAACCGTTGTTCAACTTGCTAAAGAAGAGTGACAATCCGTATCAGAGTGCCGCGCATTACTACGCTGGATATATTGCCTTAGAGAACGGCAATTACGAGGAAGCACTAAGCGAGTTACGTCAAATTGAGCAGGACGAATCGTACGGTCGGGCCGTTCCTTTTCTAATTGCTAATATTCTAAACCAGCAGGAACGATTCGACCAACTGAAAAGCTACGGTGAAAAAATATTAGAGAGAGACCAAAAAGAAGTAGCCAATTTTTCGGAAATTATGCTGCTGGTAGGAGAAGCCAACTACCGGCAGGAACGCTACGCGGATGCTGAGCCATTTCTGCAAAGCTACGCTCAGTCGCGC
>NZ_JBARYM010000318.1:0-8032 GCF_049647865.1 Tunicatimonas sp.
TTATGAGACCGCCCCCGCCCCGACCGAGGCAGTGAGCACCCTGGCCGGAAGTGGCACTGAAGGGGATGCTGAGGGCAGCGGAACAGCCGCTCAGTTTAATTTTCCACGAGATATAACTGTAGATGCCAGCGGAAATGTGTATGTGGCTGATCGAGATAATCATAAAATCAGAAAGATTACCCCGGTCGGCGTAGTAACTACCCTGGCGGGAAGTGGCACTCAAGGGGATGCTGAGGGCAGCGGAATAGCCGCCCAGTTTAATCGTCCAGCCGGGGTAGCCGTAGATGTTGATGGAAATGTGTATGTAGCGGATTCAGGCAATGATAAAATCAAAAAGATCACCCCGGCGGGCGTAGTAACTACCCTGGCCGGAAGTAGCACTACCGGGGCTACTGATGGTAGCGGGACAACTGCGCAGTTTCATTTTCCAGTGAGTGTTGCCGTAGGTGCTGATGGAAATGTGTACGTGGCTGATTATAACAATCACAAAATCAGAAAGATCACCCCGGACGGGGAAGTGAGTACTCTGGCCGGAAGTGGTACTTTCGGAGACGCTGATGGCAATGGAACAGCCGCGCAGTTTGATGGTCCAGAAGGTGTGGCTGTAGACGCAGATGGAAATGTGTACGTGGCTGATCGAGAAAATCGCAAGGTCAGAAAGATCACCCCGACTGGGGAAGTGAGTACTTTGGCGGGAAGCGGCGATTTCGGGGATGCTGATGGCAGTGGAACAGCCGCACGGTTTAATGGTCCAGCCGGGGTAGCCGTAGATGTTGATGGAAATGTGTATGTAGCGGATGAACTCAATAATAAAATCAGAAAGATTACCCCGGTCGGCGTAGTGAGTACCCTAGCCGGAAGTGGTACTAAAGGGGATACTGATGGTAGTGGAACAATTGCCCAGTTTGATCGTCCAAAAGGAGTGGCTATAGATGCGGACGGAAATGTGTATGTAGCGGATACAGGTAATGATAAAATCAAAAAAATCACCCAGGATTAAACAGTGATCTTAGCGAATGAAAAGTAACAAAATAAGCTTTCGGGATTTAGTTTCTGGAAGCTTTTTAGCCTGAATAATTCAACAGCGTATGAATGATTCAGGTTAGCATTTCACCTTTTGTTTTTTCCCTTCACTTGCCGACAGTGGTGGGCAATCCCGGCTCGAGAAGAGATTCCTAGCTTTCTAAGGATGTTCTCACTGTGGCGGCGGGCCGTATGCAGACTGATGAAGAGTTCTTGGGCGACTTCCCGATCGGTGAGGCCCCGGACGAGCAAGTGAGTCACGGTTACCTCTCTATGGGTTAAGTTGAAAGCAGACCGCAACCAAGCCGGGGTAGGAAGTGCCGAAACCCGCTCTACGGCGACTATCAACGTAGGTATAGGCTGCGAAAAACGATCAAGGTAGCCCCGTAGACGGTAGGAATGGCCTCCTAATAAGACGTTGTGGGAAGTAGCCACCATCTCACCAGGCTGGGGAGTGGCAAGGGTCTGTAGCTGCGCCCCAAAAAGACGAAGGGCTTCCACTAAAGCATCAGCGAGTGGTTCGGTAGACAGCAGCTCCCGCAGAGAAGTGTTGCGGTAGTATTCTTTGCCATCCACGCTAAAGACGGCCAGTGCTTCCTCCGTCTCATCAATGTGCGTGGTCCAAACGGCGTACCTATCAAGCGAGCACTGCCGGAAGTGAACGTTGGCCTCGAAGGCGGGCAGCAAAAGATCAAGTAGCTGATGACACTCGGCTCCTAGCGCCGGAACATTGGACTGCTGGTAGCCGAACCCCAACAAACTTCCCCCCTGCCTGAGAGGAACCGAGAGGGCCATCTGCCGCTCAATATTAACCGGCTGATAAGCCTCGCTATACAGTCTACAATCATGCCACTGCCGAAGATCGTATACGACTGCATCGTGCACCGCATTCTCACCAAAATAGCGGATGATCCGATGCTGCTGGGTAATGTAGCTATCCTTAAATAGTAAGTAGCCTTCGTGGTCGTGCCCCACAAAGTTATCGCGAAGACCGTCGCCAAATTGACGATTCATGGTAGGGCTCTTCACCGAAAGCGCATCCTTTTCGTTGTGCTCGCCGGGGGATACCGGTTGCATTCGCTCGGGCTCAATCAGGTATACCGCCTCGGTGCCGCTAAGGCTAGTGAGCAGGGGAAGCGAAGCGGTTAGCCAGTCGTCGGTACCGTTCGTGCTGCCTACCGACAGCATATTGCGTTGCACTTGCTGGACTTGCTTTAATTGCTGCGTAGTGAACATCGTGAAATAAGAGAGTGTTTAGGATTCGCTCTGGCGACCATTATAACCATGACAAAGTAAAATAAAAGAAGGAAATTAGCTAATTATGAAAAGACCATGTTTGAGCCAGTTTCAATCAGTTCGACTAATTCATCGTCCGTATATTCATACTCGTCTTCAATGCTTTTTTTTGCTAGGCAAGTATGTTTTGATCGCTTCCGGCTTCCATCCTTTTATTCTTGGCATCCATCTTGGCACGTTTTCCATATATTCCTGATATTCTTCTCCAAATCTTATTAATAAGCCAGGTTCCTCCAATAAAATGAAATATAAGTGATTCAAAATAAGGAAAGGAAAAGACCAAATCAGTATAGCAGATGACTTGAATAGCAATGATTCTGCAAGCAGGATAATATATACACCATAAATCATGGGGTTACACATATGCCTATACAGTCCTATCACTACTAACTTTTTTGTTAGGTGCCAAAGTCCCTTTTCCAATTTTGACAAACAAGATAATCGACTGAATAAACAAGAAGAATCCCAGCAATAAAAAGAAAATTCCTAAAACGTATATAACATTTTGATTCCAATTATATATTGGAAAGAATTCTAAATCCGATATTAGATAATTAATTAGAGCGGGAATAACCACTATTGCCACAAATGGCAGAGCGAGGATTGACTTTAGTTGCTCAACTGGTAAAGATGATTACATTTATCATGTTGCCTAACTAACTGCTAATGGCAATATATCCATTATTCCTCATATGTTCTCACCCAATTTGGTCAATAGTAAGTGATTTTAAAATAGGTGTAGTATAACTTATACTCTAGCGTTCTTAACTGTCCGGAGGTGTTAGGTAAGCAGTAGAGCTTACGAATGTAACTTCCCCGCCAAAAACCCGGTCGTCCAGGCAGCTTGGAAGTTGTAGCCTCCGGTGATGGCGTCAATGTCCAGCACTTCTCCGGCGAAGTAGAGATTCTGGCATACGTTACTCTGCATGGTGTTGAGATCGACGCTGGTTAAACTAACGCCGCCGCAGGTTACAAACTCTTCTTTAAAGGTGGTTTTCCCCTGCACCGCGTAAACATCGTTGGTGAGTACGTTCACTAATTTGTTCAGCAGTTTCGTGCCGAGTTCGCTCCACTTTCGGTTTTCGGGTATCGCTCGTTTCTTTAAAAGAAATAGCCACAGTCGTTCGGGTAAGGCGTAGGGCCTAACGTTACTAATCATTTTTTTAGGATGTTCGGCCGCAATTGCTTTCAACTGATTGGTGACTGTCTCATTATTCGTTTCGTTTACCCAGCTTATCTGGACGTTGAAGTCATATTTTATTTCGTTCAGCATTCGGGCACCAAAAGCCGATAACTTTAGCACCGCCGGGCCGCTCATGCCCCAGTGGGTAATCAGTAACGGTCCGTCAGATTTAAGCTTGGTTCCCTGAATGCTGACTAGCGTATTTTCTACCACCAATCCTGTTAACTGGGTAATCTCTTCAGTGGGCATGTTAAAGGTGAAGAGCGAAGGTGTAGGATCTTCAATTTTGTGACCTAAGGCCTCCAGCCACGCTAGACCCTGCCTTTTAGGTGAGCCTCCGGTGGCAACAATAACTTTATCGAAGATTCTAGTAGGCAGTTCTTCGTTAATGAAACTCAATTCCAACTGGTTGTTGATAGGAACGATACTTTTTATGCCTACGCCTAGCTCAATCGCTATGTTTAGTCGGTGGGTTTCATGTAACAAGCAGTCAATGACAGTCTGCGAACGCTGCGATACGGGAAAAACTCGCCCATCATCTTGAGCGAATAATGGGACGCCTCGGGACTCAAACCATGCAATAGTATGGCCGGTATTAAATAGGTGGAAGGCTTTCTTTAGCTTTTTCCCGCCCCGTGGATACGCTTGGCAAAGCTGACCAACCGAAGAGCAACTATTAGTCACGTTGCATCGGCCCCCGCCCGATATTTTCACCTTCGATAAGAGCTTCTGCGACTTCTCGAGAATGACCACCTCAGCATCCGGATAATTCTCTTTAGCTGTAATAGCAGAAAAAAACCCAGCCGCTCCTCCTCCAATAACTGCAATCTTCATTCTATCCTGTGCTTACTTGTTTCAATTAATCTCAACAATTGAGCTATTTTTTTTGATCCCGGTACTCTGTTTCCGATGTATACAAATCTATCTGACCCATAAAAGGATTATATACCAGCTTCCCGCTGGTTGGGGGTAGATTTTTTGCAATCGTTTTCCATTTTTCAATAGAGCTGGTAGCAAGCAAGCAGTTCTTTCCGCCGTATTTTACCGGATAGACGACCTCTTGCCCGGTTCTACTATTTAACAAAACTTCGTCCTCAGTTACCTGCCACGTCCCTCGGCTCATTGATACATTGGAAAATCCGCGGGAGCTAGTAATGTTAAACCGTCCGTCATCTTTTAAGTGAATTGATTCCTGCCAGAAGTCTTTGGTAAGGGTATAGCTTCCGGCTAAGTCATCAGGAGTAAGCGTAACCGAGTATTGATCAATAAACTGCTGAATCAGTGAGTCTAGAATTATGGTTGCCTTTAACGGGGGTTGGGCTACCGCTACTTGAAAAAACGTAAGAAAAAGGATGAGTAACCAGAATTTCATAGTACAACCAAGTTCATTAACTATTAAGCTGCCAAAATACTGAACTTGACCGGACTAATCCCTAACATGTGGACAGATTCGTTTTCAACAAAGTTTTATAATTCGCTAGCTTCCTCAGTAGTAGAAGTTATGTCCGACAAATTCGGAATCTATTTGACAGTGAGTTATATTACATTAGTGCTTGTTTTCCTATCAACCGATCACTGAGTGGAATCCAGCTAGCGATCACTTAACCATTATCTTGATGGTGAGGCAAGTTCTTAGTTGAGCATTACAGCTTAGTCGGTCACTAACCGATGAAATTTATAATCTAACCATTAACCTAAACTGCTATCAATCAAATACTATCGTCTCGTCGCCGTTGGGTAAAATCTCTACTCGCCACTCCTTTCCTTTCACTGTCTGGAACCGAGGTTGCTCGTGCTGAATCAACCCTCGAGAATAAATTGCCATTCAGGTTAAGCTTGAACGCCTACTCTTTTAATAAGCTGCTGCGCGAAGGGAAAATGTCGCTAGACGATCTGCTGGATTTTACCGCTGATCATTACCTCCCCGCCTTGGATTTAACCGCCTACTATTTCCCTACCTACCCGGCAGTGCCGAATGATTCATTTCTGTACGAGGTTAAGCGTAAGGCCCACCGTCGGGGCTTGGTGTTCAGTGGAACCGGAGTTCGTAATAATTTCACCCAGCCCGATAGGCAAAAGCGAGCCGATGATGTGCAGCTAGTTCGTAACTGGATTGATGCTGCGGTAAAGCTGGGAGCCCCTATTGTCCGCATCTTTGCCGGACCAGAGGCTAGAGATGGTACTTCGGAGGAGGAAACCACGCAGTGGATGTTATCAAGTATTCGTGCGTGCGTAGACTACGGAAAGCAAAAAGGAATTATTGTGGCACTGCAAAACCATAATGAGTTTGTGAAAACGGCTTCGCAAGTTCATCAGATTATGAAGAGTGTTAATTCGGAATGGTTGGGATTAATGCTGGATGTAGGTAGTTACAGAACGTCTAACCCTTACGCTGAGATTGCAGAAACGGCTCAGTACGCTGTCAACTGGCAAATTAAAGAGAACGTCTACGTACGGCAGCAGGAACAAAAGATGAATATTGATGAACTACTACCCATCATTCTGGAATCAGGCTACCGGGGATATCTACCCTTAGAAACCTTAGGGCCGGGCGAGCCTTACCAGAAAGTAACATCTTTTCTAAAAGAAGTGCGCAATTCGATGGACAATTTGAATGAAATCCGTACCCGTTAAGTTGTCTCTACTAATTTACTATCCAATGTGCGAATGCCGTTAGCCACTTGTTCCATGAGCCACATTGGGGTAGAAGTAGCTCCGCATATGCCCACGGTAGTCATTCCTTCAAACCATTCGGGTTGTATTTCTTCTTCGTTAGCTATAAAATAGCTATGTTGATTGGCTGCTCGGCAAACTTCAAATAAAGCTTTGCCATTAGAGCTTTTTTTACTGCTTACAAAAATGATTACATCTTGCTCTTGAGCAAATCGTTGTAGTTGCGGCTCACGGTTAGAGACTTGGCGGCAGATACTGTCGTTGGCATTAAAAGTTGCAGTTTCCAGTTCACCGTTGGTTTCTTTCAGACGTTCCTCAATCATTGCCTTAATGCGGTAGAAGCCTTGAGTGCTTTTGGTGGTTTGACTGAACAAGGTGACTGGCTTAGTATAATCGATCTTATTCAAATCCTCATCGTGCATCACAATAATTGCTTTGCCCATTGTTTGTCCGGTGATGCCAATCACTTCTGCATGGCCAGGTTTTCCGTAAATAACAATCTGCCCATCCGCCTTCTCCATCTGATCAAAAGCGTTTTTAACTCGATTTTGTAGCTTTAATACTACTGGACAGGAGGCATCAATTAATTCGATATTGTTCGTTAGAGCAGTTTGGTAAGTTGCTGGTGGTTCGCCGTGAGCTCGGATAAGCACTTTGCAGTCACGAAGATTCTCTAAGTCTTCACGAGAAATAATTCGTAAACCCTTTTTGTGAAGGCGCTGCACCTCCATATCGTTATGAACAATGTCACCCAGGCAGTACAAATTATCTGACTCTTCCATTTCGTCTTCCGCCATCTGAATGGCAAATTCTACCCCAAAGCAATATCCTGAATTTTGATCTATAGTTACTTTCATGCGTTTTACAGTTTGATCTAATTGGTGGTTATGGCTTCCCGTGCCAGCATTATCACCTTCGCTACCTGTTCATCAAAAGCCAAATGGGTAGTGTCAATTTCAATGGCATCTACTGCTTTCACCAGCGGATTTTCGGTTCGGCTGGTGTCAATTCGGTCGCGTTCAGCTAAATTCTCCGCAATTTCTTCTAATGTGGCAGTACTTCCTTTCGCCTCTAATTCTTCTTTCCTACGATGAGCCCGCTCCATCAGGTTGGCAGTCATAAAGACCTTCAGTGCTGCCTGCGGAAACACATTCGTGCCAATATCCCTTCCATCCATTACAACACGCTTTTCCGCGCCCATGTTCCGTTGCAGGTTCACCATTGCGTGCCGCACCTGAGGAATAGCACTTACTTCACTCACTCGTTCCGATACACTCATGTCCCGTATCGTCTGCTCTACAATTTCGCCATTGAGGTAAGTTTCATAAATTGGAGGAGTGCTACTGGGTTTGGTAACAAAGCGAATATCAATCTGAGGCAGCGCATTGAGCACTTCATTTAAATGAGCAGGGTCAATTTTATGTTGAAGAAGATAGAGAGTTACGGCGCGGTACATTGCTCCTGAATCAATATACGTGTAATTTAGGGCTTGAGCTACCGCTTTGGCTGTGGAGCTTTTGCCGCAACCGGAGTATCCGTCTATTGCCACAATAATATCTTTCGGCATAATAGCGCTTTTTAGCAATCTTTTACTGGACAAGGAATTGGTCCTCGTTTAGGTTGTTTGCGCGGCTTCCCGCTTTGGCAGGATGAAAACAGTACTAAGAGTGCCATCGTGATTATTACCACGTTTTGGTTAAACCTTTTTTTCATTTCCATTCTGTTTGATTCAAAAATACTAAACAATTTGTTGAGTCAGCATCAGATCAGTTGGAATAATACCCCAATCTGTTGAGAATGCTTAAAACAGAAACCTTGCAAAAATAGTCCCAGAAACAATTTGCTAAAATTTGTGTA
>NZ_JBARYM010000319.1:0-3440 GCF_049647865.1 Tunicatimonas sp.
CTGTAGAGCTATCCGCTTTAGCCTTAGTAGCAGCTACTTCTTCTTTCTTCTCCTTCTCTGGCTCTGATTTAGCTTTAGCTTCTTTAGCCTTCGGGGCTTCTTCCTTTACTTCCTCAACAGGAGTTGATTCAGCTTTAGCTTCTTCAGCCTTGGAAGCTTCTTCTTTCTTTGTTTCCTTTTTGGCTACAGGTTTGCCCGATTTTTTGGCAAACTCTTCTTTAATAGCCTCTACATCTATATTTTTAATCGGAGGTTGTTTGCTTAATTCTTTAATGCGCTGCTTACGAGCTTTGGCGCGGGCTTTATTGCGTAATCCTTTACGTTCTAATCGGGTAACGGCCATAATAATTCTATTACTTAGTTTTCAAACAGGCTGCGAATTTACTAAAAACAGTAGAAAATAAAAATGTGTTCAGGTTTTAATGTATTTGTGTTTTCATGTTAAAGCGAAAATTCTGAACATCGTTCCACGACGGCCTGAACACCCTATTCCAAACTTACCGTATCCACATCAGCACTATAGCCTACAAAAATACCGTAGCCACCCTGGATGTTACTGTAGATAGGTACGGGTTCGGCAAACGGGTTGCCGTCGGTTTCGCGCTGAAGGTCTACTGAGAGCATATGGCGATACTGTGCTTCGCTAAGCGTACGTAGGGTAATAAAATACTCGGAAGCTTCTTCCTGAGAAGAGCTAAAGCCATGATTATTAGCAATGTTAAAGCCTCTATCTCGATTGATATTGAAGTTAAAAGTATAGCGTCGGCCATTAAATATTTCATCGGAGAACATGAAAGAGGAGTTTCCCCACCAATAATAATCATCATCTCCTTCAAGAAAATTGTCACCATCGTCTACTACGGGATCTTCGCTGATTAATTGAGGCGAAGATAGGTAGCGAGAAGAATCTACTACGGTGTAATTACCATTATCATCAATCTCATAACGATAATCAGTTCTATAGTATAGTACTAAAATTTCATAAAAATTCATTTCTTCGGCAGGGTCGTCAATAGTAAGTCGGACTCGGTCGAGTACGGGTTGCTGCGTTATAGTAGAAGAGTCGGTTACGGGATTATAGTCATAAAAAGTGACAACAGTAGTATCATACTGTAAATTAGCAATTGGTATGGGAGGTGTTACAGTTGCTGTAGCTTCTACTGGCTCAAACCCTTCTTTACTGATTTGCAACGTGTATTCTTTCCCGGCTGATGGGACATATTCACTACGGTAGCTTGTGATAAAGTCTATACGGTCGCGGGAAATGGAATCAGGAACTATTACTTCTTGTAAAGTAGCTACCGGTTGCCCATCCTCTAATAACGATATTTGCGCTCCTGAAACGCCACGAATAGGAGCGCTACTCAAAGCTGATTTACTCTGACTTAGACTTACCCAGACCGGACCATCAACTCCGATAAATGAAGTGACGACCAATCTGGGAGCTTCTTGGGGAACATCTATATCAACTACTGTCTCACAGGCAGCGACACCCAGTAGCGTTAGGCCTAGAAGAATTATGGAATATTTCATAGTAGTTAAAAGTTAAAGCGGTAACTGATGGACGGAATAATGGGGAACAGACTGACTTGTTTAAACTGAGCATCCTGTCCCGGTTCATAGGATGGGTCTAAGTACATATAAAAGGGGTTTTGCCGGCTGTACGCATTATATACTCCAAATACCCAAGCTCGTTCGCCCCAGCGGTTTTGCTTTCGGAAGGTAATGCTAGCATCCAGCCGATGAAAAGCCCGCATCCGAAAACCATTCCGGTCACCGTAATGATACACGTCCCCGAAGGGAGAAGTATGACCAGAACCTTGGTAAATGGCAGTAGGCAGTGTTACGGTATTTCCGCTGCCGTACACCCATGTGGCCGATATATCAATATTTTCCCGCCACTCGTGCACTACGGCTAATCCCAAGTCGTGGCGACGGTCATATTTATAGGGAAATCGCTCGCCAAAATTAAGGTCATCGAACTGGCGGTCGGTCCAAGAAAGCGTGTAGCCTAGCCAACCGGTAGTACGCCCCTTTTTCTTTTGAATGAGTAATTCGGCTCCGTAGCTTCGGCCGTCGCCTACCGCTACTTTATCTTGCCAGTCTTGGTTTACATTAATAAAATCAGCGCCCTCGCGGTACTCAATGAGATTGCGCATGCTTTTGTAGTACCCTTCCAGACTTATTTCGTAGCCCGACCGCCAGTTGTAGGCTCCGCCTAAGGCCCACTGTTGCGCGGTTTGCGGGCGCACTCGATCCGTAGCCGGAACCCATAAATCAGTTGGTAGGCCAATACCGGAGTTAGTAAGCAGGTGAATAAACTGGGCCATTTGTACGTAAGAGGCCTTTAGCGAAAGTTGCTCATTCAGTAAGTAACGTCCGGCAATACGAGGTTGTAATGAAGTATATAATTGATCATTCACGTAAAAACCGGAGAAGTGAAGTCCGGCATTAATCTTTAAACGATTGGTAATTTCTATATCATCCTCCACATAAGCAGCAAACTCTATCGCCTGCGTCTCCTGAGAACCTAGTAACGTATCTAAAGCGTCTCTCGAAAAATCGTCGTCGTACTGTATGTTCAGTGCTCCCGGGCGGAACGTATGGTGGATAGCGTTCACTCCGAAGCGTATGAAGTGGTTAGGAGAGGGCAAATAATCAAAATCAATCTTGGCGGCAAAGTCTTCGATGCCCGATAGGTACTTAGCAAAACCGCTGTCTACTAACTTCTGATTAGCCGAGTCGCCCAGATATTCGTAACGGTACTCATTGCTGATATCGAAACGGTAGCGGCTGTAGGTAAGCGTGGTATTGCTAAACAATTTGGGAGTAAACATATGGTTCCACCGCAAGGCCGAGGTAATGTTCCCCCACTGTAGACCGGATTCATCCATGTCTTCCAATTCAACTCCGCTAAAGGAGTCAGTGTAGTTGTAGCGGGCGTAAAAGCGATCATCTCCTAGGTACGCACTCAGATAAAGCCGGTCGCGGTCCGAAAACTTATAGTTTACCTTGGCATTGAGATCGTAAAAATAGTAACCTACGGTTTCATCACCGTCCGTTTGGGCTCTGATGAGCGGACGGGCTAGTATGTCAATCCAGGTGCGCCGCCCGGAAATAATGAACGAACTTTTATCCTTTACAATGGGCCCTTCCAAAGTAAGTTTTCCTGCAATCAGTCCCAGCGAGCCTTCTCCGTGAAATTCCTTCATGTTCCCCTCCTTCATACTAATATCAATCACGGACGAAAGTCGGCCACCGTAACGAGCCGGAAAACCACCCTTAATGAGTTGTACATTGTTGATAGCATCGGCATTGAACACCGAGAAGAATCCGAATAAGTGAGAAGCATTATAGACCGGAACCCCATCCAGCAGAATCAAGTTTTGGTCGGGGCCGCCTCCCCGAACGTAGAGTCCGCTGGTGCCCTCGTTGCCCGA
>NZ_JBARYM010000320.1:0-3339 GCF_049647865.1 Tunicatimonas sp.
AAATTTGCTTTAATAAATACCAGCTTTGCTGAGGAAACTCAATGTTCAGAAACGCCCGAGAAGGTACGAAATCGTTAGGAAAGAGTGCTACTTGGGCATCGCCCGGCAGAAACTCGGCAAACTGGGGGGTGCTCGCCATAAGCACACTATCTTCCTGGGCATCTACTACGGCGTACTGATAAGGCGTATGAATACCCCGGTTGCCCAGAGCGATTTGTAATAACGTATCTAGTTGCTGATTAGAAACCCGGCTGTGTACGGGTCGGGTACCGGTGATAAGCTGCTGAATAGCTTCCTCAAACATATTGGTTCGCTGCTCCAATTTCCGCATCTGCTCCTGATACACCACTACCGGATGATTGCTCAAGTCAGGCGGCCGCACTGTAAGCACTGCCGGTGAATCTGCTGGAGCTACTCCTACCGATACATCGGCCTGCGCCCGTCCGTTGGTCTGATTGTACGAATAAACAAACGACTGACTTTGCCCGCGTTGGATCACCTGAAACTGGGAGGAAAACGTAGATCTTGAGCGGCGATCGGTTGAATTTCTTGCTGAGCGGCGATTTGTCGGACGATAACTGGTACCATAAGCATCATTTGTGTCTAGCTGTAGTACCTGTTGGCCAAAAGTTTGATACGCCAGCCCGTAGGCTTCCTGCTGCTCTAGCTGGTGCACGACAGTGTTTAGAGCTTCGTACACATTCTGATTAAAGCGTTGCTGATTGGCCTGCACGGTCTCGTTAATCCAATACCCCTGAAAGCTCACCAGCCCAATCAGTGCCACGCTCATCAGCACTACAATTACGTATATCTTTCGTCGATTCATCTCCTACCTATAACACATAGTATAGAAAATTGTCCCGATTTAACGTTTTTTAACAAGAGAGCGTGAGTTTTTTTGTATTGGTGTATACGTAAGATGTATCTGAATGTATAGACGCAACAGAGGCTTTGTTCCAAGCATGTCGCTAGTTCATATCATTTTGTTATTGCTAAGGGGTGGCCCCCCCAAACGAACCACAGCGGCAGACCGTCAAAAAAGTCTAGAATATTTAAAGCTTCCCCCTGTCAGGCTCACGCACATTCCATTGAATATTCGTGTCCGCGCACAGAAAATCAATAATATTAGACTGCAAACATTCGCCGTAATCCACTTTAGCTTAAAAAAAAGGGAGCACAACACTCCCTTTCATAGTTTAAAAACGCAAATAACATAACATAGCCTATTCCTTCACCCGCTTAAACTCAGCCACTTTATCTCCTAATTCATCTTCATAATGAAAGTTGTTTTCATCGGATATGCGGATGTAATAAGTAACTCGCTCTTCAGAAACACAGTCTTTTACCAAGCCACTCACCCAATAACCATTTCCCGAAACGGCCGGTTGAATTTCATCCCAGGCTAAATCATCCACTTGCCAGCACAGACTATTTTCACCTGCACCTACTACCAAACCTTGACCGGTGGTTAGGTCAGCCTTGACCTCTATTCCGGCAAACACTTTTTCTTCGCTTACATCCTCCCAGGTTCCTTCCAGATAGGTGTCTAGTTCGTACGTTGCTTCGCTTTCATATCGCACCCAAGTGCGGCTAAAGGCTTCGCCTTGAAATTCACCTTTCATCAATATTTTGTTATCATTCACAATTTCGATCGTGGACTCCGCATAAAGGTGAGTAATACAGTTGCGATACATTTCTTTTAGCGTAAATCCGTCCTCGGTAGCTTCAACATCAATCCAGGAAATATCTCCTAGCTCAAAGCAGTGGGTATTCATTTCAATATGCACCAGCGTACCTTCATTGGTTTCAGGGTCGTACTCTACAATAGAGCCGGTTAGCACACCGGTAGAGTTATCTTCCAGTACCCACTGTCCGGCCAGGGTAAAATCACTGGAGTCTTTGCCTTCCACTACCGTTACCAGGGTGCTAGTGAAATACACATCGTTAGTACTTTCGTTAGAAACCGAGAGGTTTACGGAGTAGACGCCGGGAGCATCGTAGGTGACCTTTGGGTTCTGCTCATCAGAAGAGGCGGGGTTGCCACCTTCAAACGACCATTCCCAGGAAGTAGGGTTGCCCGTAGAAGTATCGGTAAACTGTACGCTCTCGCCTACCACCACTGAGTCTTCCTCCTGATCCATGGTGAATGCAGCTACGATTTCTTCTTCGGCCACGGCTTCTACCGTAATCAGTTCGCTTTTAGTTTGAGTACTTTCCGATTCACCGTTGGATACGGTAAGTTCTACGTTATAAACGCCCGGAGTGTCATAAATCACTTCCGGATGTTGCTTGGTAGAGGTAGCGGGTTCTCCCCCTTCAAATTTCCATTGCCAGGCGGTGGGCTTACCGGTAGAGTGATCCGTAAAGCTTACGCTTTTTCCGGCCTCGATTTCGGCGACAGATGCATCAAATTCGGCAGTAACCTCTTCTATTTCCGGTTCTGCTTCGGGCACCGGCTCAACGGCATCCTCTTTGGAGCAGCTGGCTAATAAGGTGGTGAATACGACTAATAAAATTCCAAATACATTTTTCATGAGTAATAAATATTATAAGGGTTAAAATTGTACAAGCCAATAGACTGACCGACCCACCAACATCTATAGTAGGGAGGAGTCAATGCTTTTGAGCATTGAGCTTATCAGTCACCGAGAAGAATAGAGAAATAGAAAAAGAGAAGTGTTATAGCTATCGCTATTAATCCTAAGTATACGCAGAGGGTAGGAATGTAATACTCAGGAGTGATTTTTTTTGCTAACAGCAACCATTTCCAGCGAATCAGATGTTGATTTCATAAGGAAATGCTGCTTGGAAAAGCGTATATTACGAAAAATGATTTGCAAAAAATGAAGAAGTGGGAAACACTAGAAGCGGTGGAGCGCCATCCCGATAAAGTAAGTGGGGCATGGGTATTTCGGGGAACCCGAGTTTCAGTATCCGCCCTCTTTGAAAACTTGAGAGATGGAGCATCAGTTGACCAGTTTCTGAAATGGTTTCCGGGCGTAGCTAGAAACCAGGTAGAGGCGGTTTTAGATTATGAAGTTGCCGTATTGGAAGAAGCAAATAAATGAGAATACTATTCGATCAGGGTACACCCGTACCCCTACGACAACATCTCGCAGGCCATATGGTCAGCACTACTTATGAGCGAGAGTGGTGATTTGCTTACACTTGCTGAGCAAAACGGATTTGAATTACTTATCACTACTGATCAAAATTTACGATACCAGCAAAATCTCAGCAACCGGAAATTAGCAGTACTTGTGTTAATGTCTACTTCCTGGCCACGAATCCAATCAAAAATTTCTATCATCCAGCAGAGGATTAGCAAAATGACCCTGG
>NZ_JBARYM010000321.1:0-1742 GCF_049647865.1 Tunicatimonas sp.
GGCACTGTGCATAATGGCTCTCCAGAAATCATCTTTAGCATCAGAGGTCATGGGTTGCGTGCGAATATCTAACGCCTGTTCAGAAAGATCTACGCCAGCCTTTGGTGAGCGAGTTAGAATGCCGCCCCGCGATTTGGGTTTAATGCTAGGGTACAACGAAATGTAGTATTCTCCAATTCGGTACGCCACTTCAGAAATAGCATCGGCAAAGTCAACCTCTTTTTTAAGACTATCGTAACGGTTGGTGGTAAGCGCACTGTTTAGTAGACTTTCTAACAGTAGAACTTTCCAGCGTTGCTGGTTAGTAAGTTGATCAGCTTTAAGCGATTTTAGTAGTGCTTTATAAGAATACGGCATTTGAGCCGGGTATCCGTACAGAAGCCCGGTGGCCTGCATTAACTCGTAAATTAGCTGATCAAACGCCGCAGCAGAAGATTTTTGATCTTTTAGCCGCTGAAACTCTTGGTGCAACACGTAGTGGTGACGAGTAGCTAAATATTTTTTTAACCAACCTTTTTCTTGCCATTTCATAGAAAATCGTTTAGAAGAACAGACCCAAGTTGGCGAAAAATTCCAGAGTAGAGAAACGAGATATTCCTTTTTTCCTTGGTTGTAGGTTATTACGGGTATTGAATTCAGAAAATATGAAACAATAGTGGGAGATTGGTTGGCGAAGCCAGTTATCCCTATTAAATTAGGTGTTCGTTACTACAATTTATTGTTCATTGGGCAAGTATGGGTAAGCAAGAAAAACCAAAGTTTTCCAGTCAGGTATCCGTAAAAAACCGAAAAGCTCGGTTTGAGTACCATTTTTTGGATACGTATGTAGCCGGATTGAAGCTGATGGGGACTGAGATTAAGTCAATACGAGAAGGAAAAGTAAGTTTGCAAGAGGCATATTGTTACTTTAATAATCATGAGCTATTTGTTAAACAGATGCACATTACTCCCTACAGCCAGGGAACGCATTATAACCATGAGGCCACCCGAGAGCGTAAGCTTCTTTTAAAAAAGAAAGAATTAGCTAAATTGGAGAGCAAAATGAGTGAAAAGGGACTGACCATTGTGCCCACTCGGCTGTTTATCAATAATCGGGGGTTAGCTAAGATAGAAATTGCGTTAGCGCAAGGTAAAAAGCTATTCGACAAGCGAGATGATATTAAACAGCGTGACACGAATCGCGAATTGGATCGGATGAAATTTTAAGTAGTATGAATTGGGAAGAAATTTTTTGCCCTCAAATTTTCAGAAACTGGAAGTATGAAGCGTAATGTGCTGCTGTTGAATCAAGATTACCAACCATTGACTGTATGTTCAATGGAACGAGCCTTTCTGTTAGTATTTTTAAACAAGGCAGAGCTACTTACCGAAGCAGAAAATGACGAGATTCGCACTGTTAATAAAACGTTTCCTTGCCCGGCAGTTATTCGGCTGTACCGTTACGTAAACCTTCCCTACCGGGGGGTAGTGCTCACTCGCCAGAATGTGTTTAAACGGGATAAATTTACCTGCCAATACTGTGGCTCCCCTAAGAATTTAACGCTTGATCATGTAATTCCTCGCTCTAAAGGTGGGAAAACCAGTTGGGCTAACTTAGTAGCGGCCTGTCAACCTTGCAATACTCACAAAGGAAATCGCCGCCCTCACGAAGCGAATTTGAAGCTTCGGCAAAAACCCCATCGGCCAACTTATCTGATATTTCTGCGCGACCACTCTGGTTCCATGCGTAAAGAATGGCAGCC
>NZ_JBARYM010000322.1:0-3414 GCF_049647865.1 Tunicatimonas sp.
GTAGTGATACACTACGATATGCTAATGCGGAAAATTAATGTGCTACCCGGCATCTACCAGGAAAATGGGGAAATTATTGATATCATTCCCAACAAACGTGATAACACTTTTGATGTGTTGATTGCGGAGATCACTCCTGAAAAGGTGAAGACGGTAACTGTTAAAGCTTACGATCAATACAGTAATCTGCTTCAGAGTGCCCCGCTCAAACCGCAGGGTAGGCGCAACCTACTAGATGCTCAAGTCACTGAGTTTGATGGACAAAAACAGTTTCTGGCAGGCACTTACGGCCCCAAACGTTCTCGCTATTCCAGAGGGTTGTTTGTAGCTACGCTTAGCCCTAGCGGCGAGCAGGAAATGCGCTACTACAGTTACGCTGACCTGGAAAACTTCTTCGGCTATATGCGCGAACGTCGGGAAGAGCGAGTGAAGCGCCGCTTGGAAAAGAAAAAGCAGGAAGGCCGGAAGATTCGTCTTAACTACCGAATGGTAGTACATGAGCTTATTGCCGACGGTGATAAGTACATTATGCTGGGCGAGGCTTACTACCCCAAATACAACAGCTACTACTACAGCGGCTTTGGTGGATACGGCTCGTACCGCAACAATAATAGTACGTACTTTGATGGTTACCGCTACACGCACGCCATTGCGGTGTGCTTCGATAAAAAGGGTGAACTACTGTGGGATCATGCCTTTAAGCTCGACAATGCCAAGAGTATGCAGTTGAAGCAACTCGTTCATGTAAACGCTCAAAAAGATAGGGTGGTTCTCATGTACTCCTTTGATGGTGAAATTACCTCTAAAGTAATTCAGGACAATGGCGAGGTGCAGGATGTAGTTACTAGTGAAGTAGCGCTGCCCAACCCAGAAGATGAAGTCCGTAAAAATGATAAAGAGGTCTTTGGTATTCAGAAATGGTACGATGAGTACTTCTACGTACACGGAACTCAAGATATTCGCACCGTTGCTGCTTCTGGTTTAAACTCTACCCGTAAGGTATTCTTTATCAATAAGGTAGTGTACAACTGAGCACTGCCCTATTCATCCCGCAGACAGTCGGTAGGATTCACTCGGGCGGCTTTTACTGTTTGTAGGCCTACCGTGAACCAGGCAATTAATAAGGCAACAAGCCCAGCTCCGGCAAAGTACCACCATTGCAAATCGATACTAAAGGCAAAGCCTTCTAGCCATTGTTGGGCGATAAAATAGCTGATGGGTAGCGCGATGACAATAGATGCTAGCACCATCTTAGTAAAGTCTGTGGATAGTAAGCGAACAATGCCAAAATCGCTGGCACCCAGTATCTTTCGGATACCAATCTCCTTCAATCGGCGCTCCGCAGTGAAAGCAGCTAGGCCAAATAATCCTAAACAAGAAATGAGAATAGCCAATCCGGCAAAGTATTTAGATAAGGTAGAAACGCGCTGCTCGGCGGCATAAAGGGCTTGGTAGTCGGCATCTACAAACTGATAATCAAGTGAATAACCCGGGTTAAAATCTTGATGGAAACTTTGAAGCTGAGCCAATGCTTCTCGTTCCTTGCCTGCTTCCAGGCGAGCTACAATATTCATAGCGAACTCGAAATCTGCTTTTATAAACGCGGGTTTTACTGATTGGTGTAATGATTCAAAATGAAAGTCTTGGACCACTCCAATAATCTGGCGGTCTTCACCCCAGAGGTTTACCGTGGTCCCCACCGGGTCAGATAGTCCCATTAACTCAATGGCGGTCTCATTGAAAATAATCGCTGAACTATCGGTACTAAATTGGCGCGAGAAACTTCGTCCATCTACTACATCTAAGCCCAGGGTTTCAATCATATTGTAGCCCATACTGAAATTCCAAAATTCTACCACATCATCGGGACTCTTCCCCTCCCAACTAAGACCTACCGTTGAAGCATCACTCCCAACTACGTTTTGTTGCATACTGGAGGCACTAGCTATTCCAGGGATGCGCTGTATTTCGGCCAAGAAAGTTTCGGGCTTTTCGGCTATCTTTCCTTCCATTGGAAAAGTAATTAGATTTTCTTTATTGTACCCTAGATTACGGTTCTGTACAAACGCAATCTGTTGATACACTACCCATACCGATACAATTAGTATAACCGAAAGGGCGAACTGAAATACGACCAACCCTTTGCGAGCCCAAACTTCGCCTACCGAGCTTTCCAGCTTTCCCTTTAGCACCTTCGCTGGGCTAAAACCCGATAGATACAGCGCCGGGTAGCTACCCGCTATCAGAGCTGTAAACAGGATAATACCTACTAAAGACAGAACTAGATTGGGGGTAAACCCCATCGATAATTGCTTACCCGTAATCATGTTAAATTGCGGCAGTAGTAGAGTTACTAATACAATAGCCGTCAATAGCGATAAGAACGATATTAAAAATGATTCGCCCAAATACTGGGCAACTAAGGCTGATCGACTGGCCCCGACTGCTTTCTTAACTCCTACCTCCTTCACTCTCCGGGATGCTTTGGCGGTAGATAAATTCATAAAGTTAATACAGGCGATCACTAGAATAAAAATAGCAATGATAGAAAACAATCGAACGTATTCAATCCGGCCCCCGGTTTGTACTCCGTTCTCGTAGGTTCCGTATAAATAACCCGCTGAGTACGGGCGAACAAACAGGGTACGAAAATCATTTTCTGCGTACTTCCCGTCAATATAACGCTCAATTTTTTGGTCAAATGCAGCAATGTCGGTACCCTCCTGGAGTACTATAAATGTATTAGGGCCATTGTTCCCCCAACTTTTCACTGAAGGGTTAATTTCTTTGAAAGCTTCAAACGACAGCACAAAATCAAATTGAGCGGTAGAGTTGGAAGGAACATTCGCAAAAATGCCAGAGATAGTAACTGTTTGGGTGAATTGTAGCAGGTGCCAATCTAGCATTTTACCCACCACATTTTCAGTAGTACCAAATAGGCGGTTCGCCATATCTTCGGATATTACCACTAAGTTTTTGTCTGTGAGCAACTGATTTTCTTGTCCTTGTAATACGTTGTACGAGAAAACGGTAAAGAAATCTTCTCCAGCAAACTGCCCCGGTGCTTTCACATTCTTTTCACCGACCGACAGCGTAAAATCTCCAAACCAAACCGATGGGGTAACGGCTGTAGCTTACTCCACTTCCGGCATATTTTCGGCTAAGGATTCAGCCAACAACCCTGGTCCCCCCTCCTGGGTAGTAATGCCATCTGCCTGATCCATATTCACCATAACCTGATACAATCGCGCGTTCTTCTCATGGAACTTATCTACGCTCAGTTCGTCATTCACCCATAAAAAGATAAACAGCGCACAGGCTAAGCCGGATGATAAGCCAATAAGGTTGATAAAAAACGTACTACGAAAGCGTGTGAAGTTACGGTAAATGAGTAGAAAGGTGTGTCGGAGCATA
>NZ_JBARYM010000323.1:0-2587 GCF_049647865.1 Tunicatimonas sp.
GGGCCCAGCCGGTTCTCAGCTTCAGCAGGTCAACGTTCGGTATGGTGACCATTTCACTCAACAACACACTTAGTGAGGCAGAAGGATAGAAGTAGGAGTTCTCTCCTTCAGGCAGGGTGCTAGACCAGTCGTTACGAGCCGTTACGTCCAGATAAATCATATCCCTGAAACCGAAAGTCGCTAAACCATATACACTGTAAATGGATTTCTCATAGATAGAGCTGCCGTAATCCAGATTTTCCGGAGCGATGTTATCCAGTGTAAACAAACCGGGAATAATCAAGCCCCCGCCTCTTCTCCGAGTGGCATTCCTTACGTTTCTACCGCTTTGGTTCAGGATATTACCTCCCGCCGACACTGAAACACTGAGCTGATCCAACACTTTGGAGTAAGTGGCCAGTATGTCGCTGTTATTTTCTCGTCGGGTCAACCCAATAATGCCGTAAGCCCCGTTGGGTTCTAATGTGTAGCTGGGAGCCATTTTCGTTTCCCGCTCCTCGGTATATTGGTCCATGGATACTCGTCCCGTAATACTGAAAGAAGGGGCAATCTGCCAGTTGGCCCGTACGTTACCAAAGAACCGGTCCCGGACAAAACTATTCTCTATTTCATTCGCTAAAAAGTAGGGGTTATTTGCCTCGCCCGGCAAAAATGATCTCTGTTGAATACCTTCCCGGCCCGGCTCCCAGTAGTCTTCCAAATCGCGAATGTCCACATCGGGAGTGACGGCGTAGGCCCACTGCAGCGGATTGGAACCTCGGTTACCCGCCGGACGATTGTTAGAGTGACTACGGTTGAAGTTCAGACTACTGCTGACCTCTACCTTTTCGTGAACTTTCACCGAAGAATTGAGGCCAACCGAATTTCGGAACAGATCGGTATTAGGAATGAGTCCTCGGCTGCTCATGTTGGAATAAGTCAGTCGGTAGTTCATCCATTCGTTGCTATTAGCAATAGCGATGTCGTTGTTGGAAGCGATACCGGTTTGCAAGAAGTTCCTCACGTTATCCGGGTGCGATTCTAACGGCAATGCCTGCGGAATACCGTTTTCGTCCAGCGGGCTGTTCCACTGGATAGCATCGTAGCCTCGGTCGAGCTCCGGGCCATTTCCCGCCGGAATCACTAACGAACCGAGTATGGGAAATGCATCGGTTAAGTCCTGGTTGTAAATAACCAGTGGTAAGTTAAATAAGGAATACGGATTGTTATCCGGGGTATAGCTTCGTCCCCCCATCGCGAAGTTCTGTTTCATATCCAAAAACTGGGTAGGCCGGTCAAAAACGGTATTGGAAGAAACCGATACAGTCATCTGATCCACCCCGCTACCGGATTTGGTGGTAATCAGTACCACCCCGTTTCCCGCTCGGGACCCGTAGAGGGCAGCGGCACTGGGACCCTTTAGGATGGATATGCTCTCAATATTCGCGGGGTTCAAATCCGATATGGCGTTACCGTAGTCCACCCGATTGTCACGCCCCACTTCGCTCACATTATTTAGGGTATTAGCTACCGGTACGCCATCAATCACAAATAGCGGTTGATTATCACCGTTAAGAGAAGTGGCTCCGCGGATGACCATACTGACCGAAGAACCCGCCGCTCCGGTGGAGTTAATAGTAACTCCGGGCACTTTACCCGCCAGTCCGTTCAGCACATTTTCCTGAGCAACCCGGCTCAGCTCCTGCCCTTCTACTTCCGCCACCGAATAGCCTAGTGAGCGTTCCTCCCGCTTAATTCCTAGTGCAGTTACAATCACTTCCTCGAGAGATTCAGAGCTTACGGCTAAAGAAATATCTACTACGCTCCGCCCATTGATTGGAATCTCCTGGGTTTGGTACCCAACAAAAGAAATAACCAGCACCGCATTATCACTAGTAGTCTGAATAGCGTAACGTCCGTCGATGTCGGTAATCGTACCGTTACGGGTGTTCTTCTCAATAACGTTTACCCCCGGCAAGGCCTGACCATCCTCGGAGGAAGTTATTTGGCCGGTAATAGTCGCGACGACTGCTCGGTTGCTGATCTCCGAATTAGCTGAAATCAGTTCGCTGGCCCAGGCGTTACCCATCCCGAGTAAAATAGTCGCAAATAAGATAGCTGATTGACAAAGCTTTCGATTGTAAAGTGTTAGTACCATAGTTTTAATAGTTAAATCATAATATTGAATTACTGAGTAGTATTGAGGATTAGTTCTTCTTGCAGATGCCGGTAGTTTTCGTATAAATAGTCAACCTCCTTTCTGATATTGGCCGAGAATAGGCCCGTTTCCCGACGGGTAAAAGTTGAGATTTTGAAGTCTTGTTTTTGTAAAAAGTACTTCGCTGTTACAGGATAAATTGTGTGCATGATTTCCATATTGTCGGTCAGGAAATTCTGAACCTTGCTTATTTCAATTTCCAGTTGAGGGTTATTGTAGTTTTGACACAGCCAGACAATAAGTTCGGGAAAGAAATTACCCTGGATACAGGACAGCCCAGCTGACCCACCTTTTAGTGATTCTACCGCGTGAACCAGATAAGCATCGTACAGCCCAAAATTATATGCCTTTCCGGCAGCTACTTTTGCTTTCACTTGTTCAATATCCAGA
>NZ_JBARYM010000324.1:0-4988 GCF_049647865.1 Tunicatimonas sp.
AAAACGGGCAACGTCAATATGGCAGACCAGATGGTTCGCTGCTTTATGCTTTGATAATGTTGCCGTTGAAGTTCTTCTTGTACCTCTGCCGGGTCTTCCGCATCTACAATCAAATCATAGCCTACAGCTTGTAAGGCATTTTGCAAGTTAGAGGAGGCAATGGTTGGATTATATTCCACCAATACCGATGAAGAGGCAAAATTTACACTGGCGTTGGATATACCATCGGTATGGGTTAAAATAGACTCCACACTGGATGCACAGGCGGCACAGGTCATTCCCGTTACAGGAAAAGTTCTCTTCACAATCTCTTCGCCTTGCTTCGGACTTTCGAAGTGCTTCTTCTCTTTCTCTATAGTAGTTGTCTGTTGGTTCATAGGAATAAATCCTTTTACACCACCCAAATCCCAACTAGCAGTTGAGTGCTTGCTTTAGATACTGGTAGATTAATACTTAGGGGAAAGGCTGATTAACTTTGCTATTGGCCAATCAGCCCAACCCTGTTAGCCGAGGTACTGCTGGCAGGCTTTCTCGCAGGCACGGCAGGCTTCGGCACACTCCTTACAGTGCTCGGCTTTGTGGCTTTCGCACTCTTCGGCGCATCGTTTGCAGAAGTCTAAGCAAAATTGCACGGCTTGCTTCGCCGAATTGCTACCCCGAGCCACGAAGTTCAAGGCGACGATACAAGCATCGGCACAGTCTCTGTCCAGCCGGATACAGGACACCATCATTTGGATGTTGTCTTCGCTTAGGCATTGGTCAGAACAGTACTGGCAAGCGGCGGCACAATCAGCTAGCTTTTGAATAAAATTTCGGTGTTGTCTCATAATTTGAAAAATTCACAAGGTTGAGTAATAAAATCTGTAGTCTCTATTGCTTTTTGATAGTCTTAGGACACTACAAAGGTCTAAAATCCTCTAAGTAAATCTGTGACACAATTGTGGGTAAGAGTTACATGATTTTGGCTAGATGGAATCTAATGGCTTTCGGCGGCTCTTAAGTTTCCTAAAGTGGCTAGGGGACATACCGGTTTCTTTTTTGAACTGCGCGGAAAGGTGAGCGACACTGCTATAGCCTAGCTGGTAAGCAATTTGGGAGAGGGCCATTTCATCGTAGAAAAGCAGCTCTTTTATTTTCTCTACTTTTTGCTTAAGGATAAATTTCTCAATGGTAATCCCTTCCACTGACGAAAAGAGCTTGCTGAGCGAACTGTATTCTTGGTGAAGGTTATTACTGATGAGGGTAGAGAAGTTAACTTCCAACGGGGTTTCACGATGGTGAATTTGCTTGATGATGATGGACTTAATCTGACTGATCTGCCGTGATCTTTTATCTTCTAAGAGTTCGAAGCCCCTAGCTTCAAGCATAGTGGCCAGTTGCTCTTTTTGCTTATGGGTGAGGGCGGCTTCTAGTGTTACCTCTCCCAACTCAATAGTGGTAAACTGCAAATCAAGTCGCTCAAGAACCTGGCTGACCGCTTCAATACAGCGGGGGCAAACCATATTTTTTATATTAAATGTTTTACTCATTTAACCAGTAATTAGTTAGTGTTTGACTTTAGTATTGAACGGCTCTCGACAAACTGCTTTACGGTGATTCGGTGCACTCCTAGAATCCTACCAATGGCACTATAGCTTACTTTTTTAGATAGCAGCTCTTTGATTTGTTCCTCCTTACCAGAAAGCTTAGTATTTTTGGATAAGCTACCTTTTGGGCGGCCTAGCGTTTTACCCTCAGCTTTCTTGCGGGCTAAGGCTTCTTTAGTCCGCTGACTGATCAGCTGTCGCTCAATCTCAGCCGAGAGGCTAAAAGCGAATGCTAGTACCTTAGAATTAATATTGTTGCCTAGTTCGTACTTCTCCTTCACAGTGAACACCTTTACCTCACTTTCCATACACCGATGTAGAATGCTCATCACGTCCATCAGGTTGCGGCCCAATCGCGAGAGCTCGGAAACGATCAACGTGTCTTCTGTTTGCATGGATTCTAAAAATTCACCCAACTTCCGTTTATTTACTTTCTTGGTACCACTGACGGTTTCCTCAATCCAGTGGTCAATAGATAGCTTCCGTTCATCGGCGAACTTCAGTATTTCGTAGCGTTGGTTTTCTACCGACTGTTTATCGGAACTCACCCGTAAATAGGCATAAATCATAGTGCGAAATCGTCATTGTTACTAAAAACCTATTAAGGCAGTTAATTTAGACAATAGTTATTAGATTTATAAGCAGTTAAGTATTACTATATTTTCACTAGCGGAAACGCTCCTTTTCTTTCACCACTATGCCCCGTCTTCACGTCCTCTCTGACCCCGTAGCGGACCGCTTCGATCAACCACCGGTGTTCAACACCGTCCAGCGAAAGAAGTATTTTAATATCACCCCACCGGTGAGGAAACTGATACAACCCCTTCGCAAGCCCTATACCCAGGTAGGTTTCGTATTGCAGTGGGGCTACTTCCTTTATACCACGCGCTTCTTTTCCGTGGACCGTTTCCAGGATGAAGATATCTCATACATCATTCGGCTACTAGGAGCTGGCCTTTCCGTAGCAGGCTTTCGGACTGCATACGAAAGTTCTATCGTCTACTACCACCGGACGATCATTCTGGAGGAACTAGGTTTCCATGATTTTGATGGTAAGAAGACAGAGTTCAACTATGAGCTAGGGCGGCTGGTTGCCAAACGCCTGCGTCCCAAACAAATCTTCTATCAAATAACCCAGTACCTCAAGGCCTGCCGTATCGTACTCCCTTCGGCTCATTTTCTGGTCAACGCCATCACCTATGCCTTCCGGCATTTTGAAGACCGATTGCGGGACAGCTTACGCGAAAATCTATGGGAGGCGGATACTACGCTGTTGGATGCACTCTTGGAAGATATGGCTTCCGAAGAATCACGCATCTATCAGATTAGTCGCCTCAAAAAGGTTAACCAGAATGTACAGCCCTCGCGCATTCGCGCCAGCCTGGAAGACTTCCTGTACATTAAAGAGTTGTTCTTCCGTTTGCTGCCGATTGTTCAGCGCCTACGATTTCCGGAAGGAGCGCTAAGTGAGGATATCATTCACTACCATGCGCAGTGGACAATCAGGGCCACCACCTTCCAGCTTCAGCAGATCAGCGATCCCTACATGCAGTACTTACACCTGCTTTCCTTTATTCACTTCCAGTTCTACACCTATCAGGACAGCCTCATTGAGGTAGTAAAGGCTTCCGTACAGTCTAGTCTAAACCAGGCCGAAAGGGAACAGAAGGAACGGTACTTTGCTTCCCGTCGGGCCAAGAACCGGGCGATACGGGGCGTAACCCGGTCCCGTCGTCGCTACAAGCTGCGGTGGCAGGAAGCCAAAGAGATTATCCAATCCGAAGAATTAGCCGACGACGAAAAGGTCATCTTGCTTCAGGAACTGGTGGTTGCTGAACTGGAAGAAGACCTTCAAATTGATCAGGATGCCGAAGCGTTAGAGAAAGACATTAGCCCGGTGACCCAGCAGAGAGAGTACTACGATATTGTCGAGGGAAACTTTCGTAAGCTCAATAACCGGGTAGGAAGGCTGCTTCAGCTCGTAGTCTTTGACCAACGAACCTCTGACCCGCATATCTTTGATGCTTGGCAATACTACGTAGAAAAACATGGTAAAGTAGGTGGCCGCGCCCCGATGACTTTTCTAGACGAAGATCAACGACGCTACCTGTATACGGAAGAAAGTAACTTCCGCCCGGCCCTCTATAGGATGTTGCTGTTCTTTCATATTGCCAAGAGTATAAAAGCCGGTAGCTTGAACGCTTCCTACTCCTATCGCCACCGGGCGGTAGATGACTATTTTCTTTTGTCTGGTAATTGGCACGACAACCACGAACAACTACTCGCCCAAAGCGAGCTTAGCGAAGCCAAAGATGGAAAAGCTTGGTTGGAACGGATCTATGACCAACTGCATGAGCAGTTTCAAACCACAAATCAGCGTATCCAACAAGAACAGAATGACTACCTCCGATTCGCGCAAGGTAAACCACCAACCCACCAAACGATCATCCTGCACACCCCGGCCGTGGAAAAGATAGATACTGAATCACTATCCAGCCTGTTCGCTGACCGGCGGTACACTTCGGTTCTGGAAGTTCTCTTTGAAGTGCACCAAACGGTAGGCTATCTGGACTGCTTTCAGCACTACAATCTGAAGTACAAGAAGCAACGTCCTTTGCCAGAGTTGTTCATTGCCGCGATCATCGGCTACGGCTGTAACGTAGGCATCCGTAAAGTAGCCCGTATCTCTAAAGGCATCTCCGCTAACCAACTAGAGAACGTGGCCAACTGGTACTTCAGCGTAGAAAACATTCAGGCAGCTAACCAGCGCCTAGTTGAAATGATCGACCAGGTGCCCTTATCCGAAATATACCGGAAAAAGGAAACCGAAATGCATACGGCCAGTGACGGACAGAAATTTGGTATTCATGGCCACTCTTTGAACGCCAATCACTCCTTTAAATACTTCGGTAGTGGTAAGGGCATTTCCGTGTACAGTTTTGCTGATGAACGCAGTGCAACTTTTCACTCGACGGTCATTAGCTCTTCGGAACGGGAAGCAGCTTACGTGATTGACGGCTTGCTGCACAACGAGGTAGTTAAAAGCACCATTCATTCTACCGATACCCACGGCTTCAGCGAGATCGTTTTTGGAGTGGCTCACCTGCTGGGATACACCTTTGCCCCGCGCATCAAGAACTTCAAAAAGTCAGTACTCTACAGTCCATTAGGCCGAAGTGTATACCAAGCGCAAGGCTTCCCTATTTTCCCGGACCGGATGATTAATGAAGATCTGATCCTTTCCCAATGGGATAATATTCTCCGACTGATTGCTACCATTGCCCTGCGGGAGACTACCGCCTCGCAGATATTCAAGCGACTTAGTTCGTATTCCCTTCAGCACCCATTATACCAGGCGCTGAAAGAATACGGCCGACTGATCAAAACACAGTTTTTGCTTCG
>NZ_JBARYM010000325.1:0-8892 GCF_049647865.1 Tunicatimonas sp.
TTACGTCGTTTAAACTCAATATTTCCCGAATACGGGTTTTGTACTTGCTTATAGATTTGTCGATGAATCGTATAGGCTTTTCGTTTGCTATATTTAGCCAAAACTTTTGCCGCTCGCCCAGTAGGAGCAATTAAAACGGTGCGGTAGCCGTATTTTCGTACGGTCTTAGCTAATGACTGTATGATGGTGGTTTTTCCAGTACCCGCGTAGCCCATCAGTAAGAACGTTGCCTTAGGACCCTCCTGCTTCTGAATAAAATCTTGGAGTCGATGGAAAAGCATATCCTGTTCCTCCGTAGGTGGAAACTTAAAGAATTTTTTTAGCCAATGATATGCTGTGGTCTCTACAGATGTTAACTCAGAATCCATAACCGAAATAGCTGAAAATCAAGCAATAATGAAAGAACTAAAAGAAATTTTGAATTGTATTCTTATTTTAAGAACTTGTGTTCTTGAAATACGTATTGTATAGTAAGTGATTTATTTAAAAAAGTTTATAAGTGTTTGATAGTCAATAAATTAAAAACTTTAAAAATTGTTAATAAACGCACTTTCTATAAACCTTAACTGTTTAATTATGAACGTAAAACAAAAACTAATGAGTACATCAACGAATGTGAAAGTATCAGAGGCATCTTCCGATCACAAAAAAACGATTGATAGCTATGATATCGCTAATTCTTACGAAACCATGCATTTAGCGCAGGATTTAGCCCGATTTATTAAAGAAAATAAGTTGTTCCATCATATTCAGGGTAAAGCTTACGTTAATGTAGAAGGATGGCAATACGCCGGTTCACGGCTGGGAATCCTTCCGGTCATTGATGATTTGGTCAATATTAGTCTTGATAATAGTGAAACTAAGTATCAGGCCAAGGTTCGATTATTGGATTTGAAAACTCAGCAAACGGTTGGTACTGGTTTTGCTATTTGTAGCAACCGCGAGAATGGAAAGCGCAACTACCAAGAATTTGCGATTGCCTCCATGGCGCAGACTCGAGCTATTGGTAAGGCTTACCGCAACATTCTTGCTTGGATTATTCGCGCCGCGGGTTATGAGCCTACTCCGGCCGAAGAGATGGACTATATGGCGGGAGACCGTCCCACTAATCCTTCTACTGAGAGAGGAAGTGGTAGAAAAAAGCGTACTGCGCCAAGTTCAGGACAAACTTCTGCTAAAAACTCAAAAAAAGTTGACAATGAAAATCCTCAATTAAGTAATCCTGAGGCTGATAACGGAGAAAAAAGCGAAGAAATCGTTAAAAAAATGGCAACTGTGAAACAGAAAACCGAGTTATTATTGTTACTAAATAACAAATCAATAACTAACGACGAAAAAAATAAAATGATTGAAGGCATTAACAGCCTTGATTCAGTTAGAGCATCTAAAGCAATTCAAAAAATAAAGAAAGTTATTGAAGACCGTGAGTCAGATAATTCAGTAACGGATAACCTTCCGGAAGAGAGTATCGAGACTCACGCAGCATAGTTTGGTTTGGTTAGTTTAGTAGGAAAGCCTGGGGATATTATCTTCAGGTTTTTTTTGTTATTAGTAATCAGTACCCGACAAAGGTATTTAAAACGACATTAAAGTCCATAGTTCGTACAAAAATACTTGATTTTATTTTTTTCTACAGTGATTTTGCATTTCTTGAGGTTGGCACTTTGTCGGTGATTGTATAATTTTTTGGGTATGTTTGTTGACAATCTAACCAACCAAAATTACCATGATCGAAGAAAAACCGGTTCTGGAAAAAACGAGCGAACCCGAGCAGCCCTATATCAGCCCTCAAACTAAACTACCCGAGCTTACAATTAAAGCTGTTTTGTTAGGAGCTGGTCTATCCGTTATACTTTCGGCTGCTAATGCCTATTTTGGGCTCTTTGCCGGATTAACTGTTTCAGCCTCAATTCCAGCGGCGGTTATTTCTATGGCCATCCTTCGCTTATTTCGAAATTCTAATATACTGGAGAACAACCTGGTGCAAACGGCTGCTTCGGCCGGTGAATCATTAGCTGCCGGAGTGATCTTTACTATTCCGGCACTAGTAATTATGGGCTACTGGGATGAATTTAATTATTGGGAAACCACTTTGATTGCTTTAACGGGAGGTATTCTTGGTATTCTATTTACAATTCCTCTACGCAACGCCCTGATTGTTAAAGAAAAGTTAAAATTTCCCGAAGGCTTGGCGACTGCTGAAGTACTAAAAACTGGAGAGGCTGGGGGTAAATCAATAAAATTTCTACTATGGGGAGGCTTGGTTGGAGGATTATTTAAAATTAGTGAAGCAGTGCTTAATATTTGGGAGGGTACATTTGAAAAAGCTGCTTTTCTGAATCAAAAAGTTTATTTGTACTTAGGACTTAACCTTTCGCCTGCTTTGGTAGCGGTAGGTTATATTGTAGGACTAAATATTGCTTTTCTCGTTTTTTTAGGTGGGGCAATTAGTTGGTACGTTGCTATTCCAACTTATATAGCCACAGTCGGACCACCAGCGGGAGTGACTGACCCAGAAACAATGGGAATTGCTATCTGGAGTAGCCAGATTCGCTACTTAGGAGTAGGGGCAATGGTTGTTGGCGGACTGTGGGCATTGGTTAATTTACGAAACTCCTTATCAACTGCTTTTACTTCAGGAATAGAAGCCTTTAAAGCTGGAAGCGGTCAATTTAAAAACCGACTTCGTACTGAGATGGATACCCCTATGTCTTGGGTGCTAATTGGGATTGGCGTATTAGTTGTCCCGATTTTCATCATTTATCTAAGGGAGATTCAGCAGGTAACTATTACGGCACTTATGGCGGTGATAATGGTTATTGCCGGGTTTTTATTTTCAGCAGTAGCAGGCTATATGGCTGGATTGGTAGGTAGTTCTAACAATCCAATTTCAGGAGTTACTATCGCCACTATTTTAGCTTCTGCATTACTACTGGCAGCACTTATGGGAACAGCTGACCCGGGAAGGGGAGCAGCTGCCGCCATACTTATAGGTGCGGTGGTCTGTTGTGCGGCAGCCATAGCAGGTGATAATATGCAAGACCTGAAAGCTGGTTATATACTGGGGGCAACCCCGTATAAGCAGCAAATAATGCAAGTAGTAGGCGTTACCGCGGGTGCATTTGCTATTGCCCCTGTGCTAAATTATTTATTGATCGGGTATGGTATGGGAGCCCCAACCGAAGCGCAACCAGATGCTTTAGCGGCCCCCCAAGCTACACTTATGCAAAGTGTTGCCGTAGGTATTTTTGGCGGTGGTTTACCTTGGAATATGGTAACAATAGGGGCATTGATTGCTGTACTCATTATTGCTATAGATGTGTTTCTTGAAAAGCAGCAATCAAATTTCAGAATGCCAATATTGGCAGTAGCCGTAGGATTGTATCTCCCTTTAGAATTAGATACCTCAATATTTATCGGTGGCTTATTAGCTTGGGCAGTACAACGGTATTTTAAAATAAACAACAAATTTGAAAATACGCAATCGGCTGACATCGCTGGGAAAGCTGGACTATTACTTGCTTCTGGATTAATTACTGGAGAAGCTCTAATGGGTATATTGATTGCCGTAGGAATAGTAGTGAGTGACCTAGGTCAGCTTCAACTTTTTGAAGAGCCTATTGGAGAAGGCTACCTTGGCTTAGCCATGTTAGGCCTTGTCATTTTTGGTGTATACCGAACGATTATTCGTACATACCAACGTTCACAAAAATAAAAACTTATACAAATGGTTTGGTGTGACTAATACTTTACAAAGCCATATCGAATTTTGTTTATCGGAGGTCTTTTCTAAGCACGTAACCATTAAATCCACTACTGCGATAGGAGGCGGGTGTATCAACCATAGCATGAAGTTAGAATGCAATGTTGGTACATATTTTCTAAAGTGGAATAACCAGGGGCCTACTGACTTATTTCTGCGTGAAGCTGAAAGCTTGCAAACTTTGCGTACTGCCTCCACCGGTTTAATTATTCCTGCTGTTATTACGGCAACTAAAATAACTAAAGATTCGGCAGGGTTAATTGTTATGGAGCTTTTGAAAGTGGATTCTACTAATTCAATTGAAAAGGACGAGCAGTTGGGTGTTGGCCTTGCTCAACTACATCAGAATACGAATACTCTTTTTGGATTTAACAACGACAACTACTGTGGCGAAACTCTTCAGAACAATCAGTGGTGTGAAAATTGGATTGAGTTTTTTGGTCAGCAGCGAATTTGGTATTTGGTGAAATTGATACAGAAGAGGAGAGGGATGACTGTAAAGGATCAAAAGGTTTATGCCAGATTTGTAGAAGCACTTTTTAATATAATTCCTCAAAACCCTACGGCATCGTTAACTCATGGGGATCTTTGGTCAGGAAATTATTTATATACTGTAAATGGATCAGCACTTATTGATCCAGCTTGCTCATATGCTGATCGGGAGTGTGATTTAGCTCTCATGAAAATGTTTGGAGGATTTTCTGAAGTAGTTTGGAGTGCTTATAATAATGTGTCACCAATCCTAGGTAATTTGCAAGAACGGCTCGAGGTTTATCAACTATATCACTACCTTAATCATTACTATCTATTCGGTGGACATTACGGTCAAAAGTCGCTAAGTATAGCGGTTAAATACTTATAGTAAATGTTATAAATAATTGTTATGGAATTAATGTTATGTTAAACAATACTATTTAATTAAGTTATTTGAGAATAGTAGGATAGGTTTAATGCCTTCATCAAGCAGCAGGTTTTGGACGAGTAGCTACTATGTCAATATGCAAGTGAAGTGGCCTTCGCGCTGAAGTAATTAATAAATATATTAAGAATCAGGGAAAGTTAAAATACACGGAGTTGCATAAGAACCAGCTACATTTGTTTTGATACCCCAACGGATTTTCTATGGGCTGGTTCATTTTTTTCCATATCAACTAAGTACTGAGTAGGGGAGGAAATAAGGTAAAATAATGAGTAACAGCAAATCTGATATTATTTCATTAGTGATGGAAAGTACAGAGACTTCTACTTTGAATTGGTCTCCATTTACTCATTATGCTGACAATTCTGTAATTAACAGTTACTATCTAATTCTGGCTGGCGTTGAGGTTTTTATACTAGTAAATTTGCTTCCGTTGAGCCATCCACTCTTCGTTATCAATATATTCATCGTACGTGCTGAGTTTATCGAGATAGCCTTTCGGTCCGATTTCTAAGATACGGTTAGCAACGGTGTTAGTAAATGCGTGGTCATGAGATGTGAAGAGTACGGTACCTGGAAAGTCTCTAAGCGCATTATTAAAGGCCTGAATAGATTCGAGGTCGAGGTGATTGGTTGGTTCATCAATGATTAAAAAATTGGCTTGCGCTAGCATCATGCGCGAAATCATGCAGCGTACTTTTTCCCCTCCAGAAAGAACGTTCAACGTCTTGAATACATCTTCTCCTGAGAAGAGCATTTTCCCAAGAAAACCTCGGATGAATACTTCATCCTTCTCAGCCGTTGAAAATTGACGCAACCAGTCTACAAGGTTCTCATTACTGTTAAAGTATTTGGAGTTATCGTTCGGCAAGTAAGCAGTAGTAATAGTCTGACCAAATTTAAACGCTCCCGTATTGGGTTCTTCTTCTCCCATTAAGATTTTAAAAAAGCTAGTCGTAGCCATGCTGTCTTTGCTAAGTACAGCGATTTTATCTCCCCTATTTATAAAAAGATTCAAACCGCTATAAAGGGTTTTTTCTTCCGTTGATTTACTAATGTTCTCAATCTCGAGGATTTGGTCTCCAGCCGGTCGTGCTTGGTTAAAAATGATCGCTGGATAGCGCCTGGTTGAGGGCTGAATGTCATCTACATTAATTTTATCGAGGAGTTTTCTTCTACTGGTAGCTTGCTTAGATTTTGAAGCGTTAGCTGAGAACCTAGCAATAAAATCTTGAAGTTCTTTTTTTTTCTCTTCAGCTTTCTTATTGGCTGAAGACCGTTGTGTTAATGCTAATTGGCTTGACTCGTACCAAAAGGTATAATTACCGGTGAAGAGGCGCACTTGACCAAAATCTATATCTACAATGCTGGTACAAATGGTATCCAGAAAGTGTCTATCGTGAGACACTACTATCACTGTATTTTTAAACTCAAGCAGAAAGTCTTCTAACCAACCAACGGTCTGTAGATCTAGGTCGTTGGTTGGTTCATCAAGAATAAGTATATCAGGATTACCGAAGAGCGCTTGCGCCAAAAGCACCCGTACTTTTTGACTACCATTCAGTTCTTTTACCAAGCTGTAGTGAACATCCTCTGTAATACCCAAACCACTAAGTAAAGTAGCAGCATCAGACACTACATTCCAGCCGTCCATTTCAGCGAATTGAGCTTCCAATTCTGAGGCTTTAAGGCCATCTGCTTCGGAGAAATCGGGCTTCATGTATATCGCATCTTTCTCTTTCATTATATCCCAAAGCACTGTGTGCCCCATCATTACAGTATCGATAACGCTCGTTACGTCGTACTCAAAATGGCTTTGCTTCAAAACCGCTATGCGTTTGTCTGGCTCTAAAATCACCGTTCCCGAGTTAGGGTCAATATCACCTGAGAGAATTTTCAGAAAAGTAGATTTGCCCGCACCATTTGCACCAATAACCCCGTAGCAATTATTACCTGTGAACTTAATATTAACCTCATCGAAGAGTACTCTTTTTCCAAAGGAGAGGGATATATTTTGTGTTGCGATCATAGCCTAATTATTAGAAGCCGCAAAGGTATAATTTTTAGTGGGGGTGCTAAAGGAAAACAGCTATTGTTTCACATTAATATCTATACTTTCAGATTTTGGAATACTATCGCGTATAAATGAGCATTTGTATATACATTAGTATCTTCTGAGTATATAGCTAGCTGTTAGCGATTACCTGACTTTTATTCATATTGCTAGTGAACAAATTTTTAATCAATACAGATTCTAAATCTACAGAAAAGTAATTATAGCACAGTAGAGAGATATAAGAGATAAAAGTTTGTTAAGTAACTAACATTATGTTAATACTACTATTTAAAGTCTTAATATTCTCGTCTAATTACTGTGGTAGAAAGGCGGTAAAGAATAACTTTGATAAATTTAATCGTCCGAAAAATTGGTTTTTACTAAAACTAGATAATAAGTTATACCAATCAATAAGCTACAACCCCAGTTTTGTTCCAGCGTTATGGCTACGAGCATCCTCAAAGCGCGTATAGCGCCGGATCATTGCCTCAGTTTTATGAAAAGTTTGAGCCATAATTTCACTGTTGCTTGCCCCATTGTGCTTGGCAACGGTGACAAAGCTAGCCCGTAATGAGTGTGCCGAAAATCGAGTCCCTAGGTGCTTTTGTACAATTAAATTAATACTCTGGTCACTGAGTCGACTATCTCCAAAGCGGTCCCCCTTGCGCATACGTAACAGTAGCGGTTTCTTATATGTAAAAGTGTATTCCATTTTTTTACTTGTTATATTCTGATCTATTTCTAGAATATGACCTTCTGGATATATCCGTTCTAGGTAGCGCTTTAGCGTCCTGACCGGACATAACTGTGGATTGGCTGCATAAAAGATCGCTTTCACTTTGCCACCGCCTAGCTGATCAGTCTTACTTTTACGGATATCCGCCAAAATTCCATCCTCATCCAAATGTAGATCCGCTACGTTCAATGCGGCTAATTCGCCCCTGCGGAAAGCCCCTGTGAATCCAAGTAATAGAACCACCTTATCTCGCAGTTGCGCATTCACTGATTCATCCAGTGGGAATATTACTTTTTCCAGCATAGACTTAGTGAAAGCGGGTGCTTCATGTTGACGAATTCCTTTTTCACGTTTGATACCGTCTAAGGCAATCCGAACCAATCGGTCCCTCGTCGGGCTGTCCCAACCTTGCAAATCGTGAAAAGAGGAAAGCATCGCTAGTCGTCGTTCTAAGGTTGCCACCTTATAATGTTGGGCTAAATCTGAAAGATAATTTATTAGCTGATCTACTGGAGTAGGAAATGGAGCTAGACCAAGCCGATCGCACCAAGAGGTGTAGCAATCCAAATCAGCCTTATAGGCTCGTACAGTATTAGGTGCTTTTTCTAAGCCTAGCTTTAAGTAACGAGCGGCTATAACTGATATCTCCGAATTATTTATCTGACTTGATGTTACTGAAGAAGCAACTAATTCTCGAGAAGTTGATGACTTGTTTTTTTCGGTCATATTATATTAGAGCTTTAGATTACTAATATAGCTATTAAAATGAACACAGAATTATCTACATTATATCATTTGGTCATAACATCAAGATACAAGACATAACACAGTTACATAATAATTCTATATTAAATAACTATTGATAAGTAAACCTTATCAATAGTTATTCATATATACAATTTGTAGGTGTATAAATACTTATATATAAAACTACTCAATTTATGAATATTTTATTAATCTAGATTTTACTACTTAAAGGTAGAAATAAGAATACTAAACAAGTTTATGAACAGCTCTTTAATAATAAAGAATATTACGGTTGAATTTGTAGGGGAATGAAAAAGGGCTGTTCGCTGTCAATTAATTATGACAAAAACAGACAGCATAATGAACAGCCCAAATCAATTTAACGCAATAACTGGCTTGAGTCCAAAGGAATTCATGGATTTATTGTACCATTTTGCGCCGATAGTAGAAGAATATTACCGCCACCATGATATGAAAGGCCATCGTCGTAAGGTAGTGCGATATCAAGAGAGAAGCGATAGTAGTTTATCCGGTTCGGTCGAGAAGTTGATTTTTATTCTAACCTACATGAATCGGACCGCCGATGCGGGAGAACCCCAACCAGGCATATCATGGATTAATGTTCTCTATGAGCCAAGGAAATCAGTTCCACTGCGGGTCAGCCTATGGGT
>NZ_JBARYM010000326.1:0-21936 GCF_049647865.1 Tunicatimonas sp.
CAATTAAGTCATCAATCATTTCAGGAGCTAACCCTTCGGTTGAACCTACTAAATGATTAATTACTTCTACTGCTAAATCATCGGGGCGAGTAAATCGAAATCCTCCCTTTTTAGCTTTTCCAATGGCGGTGCGGTAACCGCCGACAATATAGGCATCCATATGCGTAAGGTTTATAATTCTCTATCTAGTACTGACGCAATATACAAAGAAAATGTTCGTCATGCATACTAGTTTGGTGTTATCCCCGGATTCGTTCTGGGGTCTGGTGCGAAGTGTTATAGTACTGTTCACTAAAGATTGAAAATGCAAACTGTTATGATTGTAGAAGCGAACCTTTATCGGAATATCTAAAAATGCTTTCTATAGAAAGCATTTTTAGATTATTTTTGCTTTATACAAAGAGCATATGGAGCAGCTTTTTCAAAAATTTTTGAAAAAAGTAGGAACAGTTTCTACTAAAGTAGTTCGTGATTTTATCTACCAGATTGACTGGAAAGACCGAATGATTGGTATCAGAGGAGCCAGGGGTGTAGGGAAAACCACTTTGCTGTTGCAATATATTCAACAGCAGTTGCCCTTAGATAACCAAACTCTATACGTTAGCCTTGATGATATTTACTTTTCTAACAACACTCTAGTAGAACTCGCTGACCAGTTCGTCAAAAATGGAGGCAAATTTCTTATTTTAGATGAAGTTCACCGGTACGCTACTTGGTCTGTTGAGTTAAAAAACATCTACGATGACCATCCGAGTCTTCGGGTAGCTTTTACTGGTTCTTCTGCTTTGCACCTTCATCGGGCTAAGGCTGACCTGAGTCGCCGGGCAGTTATGTACTATATGCCCGGATTATCTTTTCGGGAGTTTCTCCATTTAGCTCCTCAGTATCAGCTTAACTTTCCTTCGGTTTCTTTGCCCGAAATTATCGACAACCATACTGAACTTTGCCTTTCGCTTACCCAACAATTTAAACCATTACCCGCATTTCAGCAGTACCTATCGTTGGGTTATTATCCCTACTTCTCAGAAAATGAGGATACGTATCACCTAAAGTTGATTGAGGTTCTCAATCTGATCTTAGAGATAGATTTACCGCATGTTGTAAATATTAACTTTAGCAGTATTAACCAATTAAGAAAATTGCTTCAAATATTGGCTGAATCAACCCCATTTAAACCGAACATTCAAAAGCTAAGTGAGCGAATAGGAAGTACCAGAAACACGGTTATTTCGTACCTCCAGTACTTAGAGAATACGGAAATTCTTAGTTTACTGTACAGCACTACGAAGGGAGTGAGTGCCATGCAAAAACCGGAAAAAGTATACTTGCAAAATCCTAACCTATTTTTCGCGCTTGCCCCCGATAACGCAAATAAAGGGAGCTTGAGAGAGACCTTTTTCTTGAGTCAACTTCGGCCGAAACATGCCGTGCAGTACCCTAAGCAAGGCGACTTCCTAATTGATGGCAAATGGACGGCCGAGATTGGTGGTGCAAGCAAAAGCAAACGACAAATAAAAGGAGTAGAAGATGGGTTTATAACAGCCGATGATATAGAAATAGGTTACCAAAATAAAATTCCGCTCTGGCTGTTTGGTTTTTTGTACTGAAATAGACACCAACTACCCCGTATAATACCTTAACACCATCGTACTATAACAACCAAACCACTAATCCACCAGCACATTACTAATAAACGTCGACTTCAGAATCAGCCAAACCAAAAACAGTGCGATAGCCCAAGCCAAATAAATGTGGTAGAAGTCGGTAGTATCACGGTAGCGACTTTCTTTGATTTCAGCTTTTTCGTAGGTATCAATGAGATCAAATACTTCTTGTAAAGCTTGCTTATTGGAAACCCGGTAGAATTCGCCTTCACCAATGCGAGCAATTTCCCGTAAAGTAGTTTCGTCTAGAGAGTTTTCTACGTAGCGGGTGTTACCGAAAAAGTCTTTGCCGAATGGCACTTTACCTTCCTTACCAATAGCAATAGAATACATTTTGATGCCGTAGGCGTGGGCCAATTCAGCGGCAGTAATGGGGTCCAAATTTCCGGCGGTATTATCTCCGTCGCTAAGTAGTACCATCACTTTGGAGGCTTTATCATCGCGGCCTTCGTCGGCATCGCGCATTCGGTTGGTGGCTACGGCCAGCGCACTACCAATGGCGGTTCCCCGACTTTCAATCATATCAAAATCAATCTGCTCGATAAAATCGTACAGCAATTCGTAATCAGTTGTGAGAGGCGAAAGGGAATAGGCGTCGCCGGAAAAAACGACCAATCCAATGCGGTCTTGCATCCGGCCACTGATGAAATTACGCGCCACATCTTTGGCCGCTTCTAGCCGGTTGGGCGTAAAATCCTGAATGCGCATCGATTCGGAAATATCGATGGTCAGTACAATGTCAATTCCCTCACTCCACTGTTCTACTTGTTCGTTGGTGCGCTGAGGTCGGGCTAAGGCGAAGAATAATAACGCCAACGTTAAAGCCAACAACAAAAACGGAATAAATCGAAGCCAAGTAACTGGATTTGACTTTAACGCCGTTTTAGGGAAAGCAACCGGTAGCTTTTGGCTGGAGCGTAGTCCAATAAGCCAGCGTAGCCCAAAAAACAGCGGAATCAGCGGTAGCAGGTATAAAAATAAGCCATGCTGAAACTCAAAGCTTCTTAGTATGGGGAGGGAAAACCATTGTAACGAAAACCAACTAGCGGTTGCTTCCATGTTTTATATTTTGGTATCGTTGTTCGTAGCGGTGGTGAGTATGTTTTTCTAAATGTTGAAAATGACCGATTAGTTCACCATTGAGTCGATGGCTGTAGATGCTGCGGTCGATGGCTCGTAAGTCATCTTTCAATGCTTGCTCTTCAGGTAACTTACTAATTTCTTTCGTTGTCATTTTGGTGTAGGGTGCCCGTTCCAGTCGTTCCATGTACCGTTTCCAAAGTACCAACGTCTGCTCTGATTGTTCCTTGTTCGGCGACTGCCGAAGTTGCTCCAACTGCTGAGCAAACTTCTCCTGGAATTGTTCATGGTTTTTACGCAATCGGCGTAGCTGCCATCTTCTGCGAATCTTCTCACCGAACAGCAAATAAACAATCAAAAGCAAGGCGATCAAAATGCCTAACCCAATTAGAAAATAGGGGTAATTAAACTGAAGGGGAGTATCCAGGTACGCCGTATTCTCCTTTAAATCCAGCGAGTCGGGCAACTGCGTAATTAACTGTTGCAAATAGACCGAGTCGGGACTAGCAAAAATGGTAATACTATCGGCTCGCCCCTCTTCATCGGCACTAATAATGTAAATTGGTAGCGATAGCGATTGAAAAGTGTCTAGCTCAAACGTGGTGAGAGTGTACACTACACTATCGAAGCTGGTAATACTATCTGTCTGCGTAGGAACAAAGGTGCGATCTACGTACTCGAAGGGTAGAAATGAGTAGTTCTCATCAGGAAAAACCACTTCTAGTTCAGCCGGATAGCGCAGGGAAAAGGAGTACTGGATAGACTCACCAATCTTGATAGTATCCTGCACGAAATGCCCCATTGGCTTTATCTCTTGGGCAAACGCCACCTCTAATCCGGCCAGCAATCCTAAGCAGAGGAAAAATATGTGACGAACAATAATAGCCATTTGTCCTATGTTACTACTCATTGTTAACTGTTCACTGCACATTGTTCATTGTCAATTGCTTTTACGAACCCGGCTACGCACCCGGAACAATCGGATGAGTTTAGAAACGTAATCTTCTTCCGTATCAACCGGAAGATAATCAGCTTGATACTTTCTGCAAAATTCTTCTAGCTTCTCTCGAGTATTTCCGTACGTATTACTAATCCGATTGCGAAAAAAGGAAGACGAGGAATTAACCCAAAGTGTCTTTCGGCTCTCTTTATCGTACACGGGCACAATGCCTAAGCTAGGTAATTGCGTCTCGCGCCGGTCAGATAGATGCACTACAATTAGATCATGCTTGCGGGCCAAGGCCCGAAGACTATCATCGTATCCCTCGTCAATAAAATCGGAGATGAATATTACAATACTACGGCGCTTAATAATATTTAGTAGGTAACGAATGGCATGGTGTAGATTGGTGCGGGTAGACGTTGGTTGTAAATTATAAAGCTTAGAGATAATTTGGTAAGCGTGTTTGTCGCCCTTGCTAGGTTTTACGTACACTTCTTTATGTTCCGAAAAGCAGAACATTCCCACCTGGCTGCCTTCTTTAATCGCTGACAAGGCTAACACACCACTAATTTCTTTACCAATATCTACTTTCTGGCTGCCTTGATTACCAATCTCCTGAGAAGCACTTACATCTAGCACCAGATACACCACTTGCTCCCGCTCCTCCCGATACGTTTTCACGTATACTTCGTGCCCTTTTGCGGTGGCGTTCCAGTCAATAGACCGAATATCATCACCGTATTGGTAGGGCCGTACATCATCAAAAGTAATACCCGAGCCCTTAAACACTGAGTGAAAGTCACCCTGCATTTGGGTGGTAATCGCTTTGCGAATAGCAATTTCGTACTTGCGTAGCTTCTTAAGGAGCTTACGAACTTCTTCTTTATTCATTTAATATGCTAAGGTAAACGCAACTGCCTAGCAGCCACCAACCGAACGACAATAAACAGCAAAGGTAACGTTTATTTAAAACCAAACGAAAGTAACTACGTTCGGTTAAAGGGCATTTGCTCTAAAGATTGTTGCCTAAAGAAAATAATTGCAGGCCACGTCCAAAGAGTAGTGTGCCAAGGAATACTTTTTACCTAATGATCTACTAGCTAATTCTCGTTTTTACGAGTGGCTAGGATTGTATTTTTTACGAAAATATCAAATCTATCAGTTCGTCTACACAACATATCGGACATTTACCAACCTGGGTACAGCGATTGCTACTCATTGCCGGCATTATCTTTGGCCTGTGGATAATCATCTATATTGCCCTACGGCTGCCCCCCGTACAAGACTTTATCACCGGAAAAATAGCGGGCATTCTTGAAAAAAAGATCGGAACGCCGGTAACACTGGAAGGTATTGATATCGATTGGCTCGATGCCGTAGAAATTACTGGATTGTATCTGGAAGATCAGCAACAGGACACTTTACTATATTTGGGCCAACTGCGGGTAGAGATTGAACCTTGGGCGCTGCTAAATAAAACATTGGTAGTAAAGCAGTTGCGCGTGCGAGATACCTACGCCAATATCTACCAAGTGGCGGGAACCGATAGCCTGAACTTTGCCTACATTCCTGAAGCGTTAGCATCTGCTGACACCACCACTCAACCAACTGATACTACTTCGTCCAGTTTTTCCATAGAAGCTCGACAGCTATTGTTAAATAATATCCGGGCAGATTTTGTGGCCGATAGCACTGAGGCTCACGCAACCTTAGGTGAGTTATCGTTGGTGCTTGATAAATTAGGATTGGAGGAGCAGCATATCCAAGCTGATGAGCTATCCATTGATCAACTTGAAGTTGCCCTACGATTACCTAAGAATGCTGCGCCCGATAGCACCAAGCAGACGGAACCCGCTTCTACTCCTGATAGCTTAGAGAACGTAATTAATCCTTCGGGCTACGCCTTTTCGCTGACCGATTTTTCTATTGCTAATAGTCAAGTTGATTATCAGGTAGGGCCCGATAAAGAAGCTAATCCCCAGCTAGATTTTGAGAACCTGCTTATTGCGAATTTAGGAATACAAATAGAAGACGTTGAAGTAGGTAACACCAATGCCTCACTAAATCTGGAACAGTTTACTTTTAGTGAACAGCACAGCGGATTTTCATTGCAAGAATTAGCGTTGAGTGCCGAAGTAGACATGCCCCAGGTGCAAGCCACACTCAATAAACTAGAAACTGCTCACTCTAACCTGAACGGCACCATAGCCGTGAGCCTATCTCTAGAAGATCAGATGGCCGATTTAATTAAAAGCCTGGACTTTGAATCTAAATTAGATGGGGCGGTTCTTAGTATGCGAGATGCAGCTTACTTTACCACTGCGTTGGATAGTATGCCTATCCTGAAAAACGCAGAAGCTAATCTAGATTGGCAGGTCAACATTGATGAGGGAGCCGGTAGTGTTCGAAATTTAGCCTTGCGCTTGAGTGAAGATGTGTACCTAAAGGCCGAAGCCCAGTTTGAGCAATTGGCTAAGTTGGATAGTGCACAGACGGGTAGTCCTTTTGTAAAGCTTACCGTAGAACCACTGCAAACAAATTTGGGGTTTATCAGAAAGATTATAGGCAACGATGCTGGTTTACCGCAGCTGGCTAACGACAAACTAACGTTGCAAGCCTCGGTTGAAGGTCGGCTAGACGATATTACTGGGGATGTACAACTTCAATCATCGGTAGGAAAATTATTAGCGGAAGGTCGCTATCAGCAGTTAACCGAAGGGGGAATGGATATTGATGCCTCAGTGCAGGGGCAGCAGCTTCAAGTGAAAAAATTGTTACAAGCGTTGGGCCAAGATTCTTTAGCTCGCGATTTTAATCAGCTAACTTTTCGGGCTCGGCTTTCTGCCCAGCAAACCGCCACCCCAACCGATACTTCGTTCAGTCAAGCTAAGTGGGATGTGAAGATTAACCAGGTTGACTACAAAGATTATCGCTATGAGGGCTGGAATATTGAGGGATATCTGGCCGACAATCAAGTGACCAATGCTATTCGCTACGAAGATAGCTTATTAAACCTAAGTGCCGATGCTAATTTAGATATGCGACAGTCTGATCTGGCCTATCAGCTAGATTTGCAGTTACCTAACGCCAATTTATTCCGGCTTAATCTGGTAGGAGATAGTGTCATTGTGCAGGATTTTAGTTTAACGGCTGACTTGCAAGGCACGCACCCCGACTCTATTGTTGGAAGTGTTTATATTCCCTCAGCCCGAGTGATTAAAGACGAAGAAAGTTATCAGCTAGATTCTTTAGCCTTAACAGCAGAACGCACCGGAAACGAACGGAACATCAGTCTCTATTCAGACTACGTAGATGCTTTTATTCGCGGTGAGTTTTCAGTAGACAAGCTTCCCACTGCTATCGATGATTTTCAGCAGTATTACTTCACGAGCTACCAAGCTTCTTATGTTAATCCCGACACAGTTTCTACTTTTGAAGCGGATGGACAGAAACTAGAGTTAGAATTACACATTAAAGAAACTCCGTTGTTCGCTCAAGCATTAGTTCCACAGCTAAACATTCCCGATACGCTCAGTCTGGAAGCTGCTTTTGATAGTCGAGAGAAAAGCTTACGTATTGATTTAAAAGCTCCGCACATTGATTACGGAACAAACCGAATTGATAGCCTCTATCTCTACGCTATTACCACCGAGCGACAAATCAATATTGATTTATTTACCAACTACGTGCAGGTTGGCAGCTTAAACATTCCGCAGTTTCTGATTGCCGGAAAGCTCTCGGGAGCTCCTTCTGAAGAGCTGGCACCAAGTAAAAAGCGGCTAACTACTACTGAACTGGATTTGAATGTGAAGATGGGAGAGGATGACTCGCCCTATCGGCTAGATTTGAACACGCGCGTACGCTCCGGTAGCGATACCATCACCGTATTGATGGATGATTCGGAAATTGTACTGGACAGCACAAGTTGGGATTTTTCTAATCAAGGGCGAATAGTGTACGCTAAAAATTACCTAGATATTGATCGGGTGTTCTTAAAGCGAGGCGACCAAGAGCTATTTATTTCTACAAAAAATGAGAACAACCGTAGCGATCTTCAGATTGCGATCGAGCAATTTGAAATACAGCCCTTCCTAAATAGTATCGATCTGGAAGACTACGAGGTAAAAGGAACATTGTACGGTAAAACTACACTAGAAGATCTCTTTCAATCTGGTCCGATTAAAACGAATCTTAATATTTCGCATCTTACAGTGCAAGATACAGTAGTGGGAGATTTTAAACTAGAGGCTAATAAAGCAGCTATGAGCGATAGCAATACCGATCTGCTCAATGTGCTTGCTGCACTTACCAGCCCCAACGGAAAACTTAACATTGATGGAACATACAATCTGGCTCCAGAAGTTGAGTCACCCATTGATCTTTCGTTGACTCTAGACCGATTTTTACTAGACCCTTGGCAAGCATTTTTAGAAGGACAAGTAAATGAGCTATCGGGAGAGTTATTTGCCGACTTAAGTGTTACCGGAAGCCCCACTAAGCCTAATATTAGAGGTGTTTTTCGGTTTGGCGATCAGGTAGTGATAGCCCCCACAGTTTCTGGAGCACAATACCACTTACAAAATCAGCAACTAAATTTTCAGGGAGAAACACTGGCATTAAACGAATTTACGATACTAGATTCTGCTCAAACCCCAGCAGTGCTAAATGGCACAATTTCCTTCGCTGATCTTACTAGTCCGGTATTTAATCTAAGTTTTAATACTAAAGAATTCGTTTTCATAAACAGCGAAAGCTACGAAAATGAAGCATTTTACGGGCGAGCTATTGCCTCGGCTGACGCAACAATCAGCGGCCCAGTGAGCGATTTGGTAATTGATGGTGATGTAGGAGTGAATGAAGGAACCAACATGACTATTGCGTTGGTATCCGAACCGGAAGAAGTAGAGCGGGCGGGCTTCGTTGAGTTTGTAGATAGAAATGCCTTCTTAAAAGAAGACACGGTAAGTAGTGATTCTCTAACGCTATTGGATGATTCTTCTGCGAAGGATACAATTTCAATTAGTGGCTTCACTCTGGCCAGTAATATTCACCTAGATCCTGAAGCGGTATTCACCATTATTGTAGACCCTGTGAGGGGTGATAAAATTACCGCAGCCGGTGAAGCTGATCTACAGGTGAACATGAATCCTAATGGCGACTTAAACCTACAGGGGACGTATACTCTGACCCGGGGTCAGTACGTACTTAACTTTGCCGAAGTAGTTAGAAAAGAGTTTTCTGTTCGCGAAGGAAGCACGATCACTTGGTCGGGCGATCCTTCCAATGCCGAAATGGAGCTGATTGCTGCTTATGAGGTAGAGACTAGTCTGGAGCCGCTGGTTCAGGATTTAATGGAAAGTGATGCAGGCTTAAGAAGGCAGGCTACTATTGACCGTCCGGTATCAGTAGAATTAATAATTACTGGGACGCTTACTGAACCGCAATTAGCATTCAATTTAGGACTACCCGAAATCAACGCGGGAGGAGCCGCTGCCGAGCTTATTAAAGAGCGATTAGACGCTATTGAACAAAACGAAACTCAACTATACAAGCAAGTATTTGGCTTGATTGTCCTTAGTCGGTTTATCCCCATGAGCGGTGGACTAGGCTCTGGTGGTGGTGGCCTCACCTCAGTTAATGATCAGCTTAACGGTAGTGTAAGCGAATTATTAACCGATCAGCTTAGTAAAATCACGGAAGAGTATTTGGGTGGGGTAGCTCTAAACGTAGACTTAGAAAATAGCGATCAGCAGCAATCTCAAGGCTCATTACTGGCTGACCGAGATGTGACCGTAGGGTTATCTAAACAGTTATTTGATGATCGACTCACTGTAAAAGTAGGTGGTATGACCACTACGGGAGAACAACAAGCGGCTTCTGGTAGTCAGAATATTTACGGAGAGTTTGAAGTGCTCTACGAACTCACCAAGACCGGAAACTTAATGATTCGTATCTTCCAGACTAGCAACCGAGACCAAGTGTTGAGCCAAATACTACAGCGGCAGGGAGCCTCAATACTGTACGAAAAAGCCTTTGACCAATTGCTTAAAACCAACCCTTCGCAAGACCCACCGCCCTCCGAACCTGAGCAACCGGAGGATAAACGGCAGATAGGGCAGAACGACGACGCTATTGAGCCGGAACGCCAACGTAAGGAGAAAAAGCAGTAAGCTATTATCGGCGAATCTGAAACTCAGAGAAGCCTTCTTCCTCAATTTCATCTACAACTACCTGCTGCACTTGAGCGCGATTTGACCCATTATTACACCAGGTAGTAAGTTCTCTTAAAGCTTCCACGTTCCCTTCCGCTTGAATTCTTACTGATCCGTCAGGTTCGTTACGTACCCATCCCTTAATTTTCAACGATTGGGCTTTTTCCTGCGTGCTCGCCCGGAAGAATACTCCCTGCACTTTCCCAATTACTTTAATAGAGTAAGCTGGCATATGTATGATGGTAAAGTAATTGATGATGAATAATAACTATGAGTATGATCAATCATTAATCATTGTTAACGCAGCGGAAGCCCCAATCCGGTCAGCTCCGGCTTCTATTAAATTAATAGCTTGCTGAGCGGTTTTAATTCCGCCCGAGGCTTTAATACCTACATTGGAGGGTAGCTTTTTTCGCATTAATTGTATGTGGTGAACGGTAGCTCCAGCATCAGCGAAACCGGTAGAGGTTTTGACAAAATCGGCTCCGGCATCAGCACAAATTTTACAGCCGGTGGTAATTTCTTCGTCGGTCAAGTAAGCTGTTTCCAAAATAACTTTGAGTAAACAACCATGTTTATGAGCTAATGAAGTACACTTGGCAATTTCTATTTTTACCCAGGGCATCTTTGATTTAAAAGCTGAGAGGTTCATTACCACATCCAGCTCATTTGCCCCATTCTGAATAGCCAGCTCCATCTCCTGGATTTTAGTTTCAGTCATCTGGTAACCCAGCGGGAAGCCAATAACCGTTACTACCTGGATATCAGCATCCCCCAAATCGCGACTAACTTTTTTCACCCAGAAGGGAGGCACACAAATTCCTACAAAATTATGCTGTTTAGCATCCAAAATCATTTGATCTACTTCGGCGTAGGGCAGCGTAGGCGAAAGATTAGTGTATTCCAGATAGCGATGCAGATTAGAAGAGATGGATTTGTTCATATGAAGTCAACCGCCTAAGTAGGTATCTGGTTATTGATACAAATAATTACTCACGCTAATGAGGTCAGCAAATACCCCCGCGGCAGTAACCTCGGCTCCTGCTCCCGACCCTTTTACTACCAACGGACGATCACGGTAGCGAGAAGTGGTGAATGAAATGATATTATCACTTCCGGAAAGAGCGTAAAACGGATGATCGGGACCCACCGAAAGTAGGCTTACCGTCGCTTTCTCGTTTTCTAATGAGGCGACAAACCGCAGTTTCTCATTTCGTTCTTCGGCTTGTTGTAGTCGCTGGTCAAAATCTTTGTCATTAGCTTCTAGCGCTTTAAGAAAATCTTCGGGTGATTTGGCTTCCAAACAAGCTGGGGGAAGCATATTTTCTACCTGTACATCTTCTAACTCCAGTGGAATACCTACTTCACGGGCTAAAATCAAAATTTTTCGCGCTACATCTGTGCCTAATAAATCTTCGCGGGGGTTAGGTTCAGTATAACCCAGTTCTTTCGCTCGGCGAACAATGTCACTGAAACGTTTTTCTGAAGAAAAAGAATTGAACAGATACGATAGGGTGCCTGATAAAATTCCTTCAATCTTGTAAATCTTATCGCCGCTATCCTTCAAATCTTGAATTACCCGAATAACCGGTAGGCTGGCCCCGACATTGGTTTCGTACAGAAATTGCACTCCAGCCTGACGAGCCGCGGTTTGTAGTTGCTGATACGCTTGATACGAACCGGAATTTGCCAGTTTGTTAGGGGTAACAATAGATATAGCCGATTGTAGTACTTCAGCGTAGTACTTTATTACTGATTTGCTAGCGGTGCAGTCAACAAACACGCTATTGGGCATATTCATTTCCTTCATCCGTTGCACAAAGTCACTCATATCTGCTTTTTCGCCGTCCTGTTCCAATGTTCTTTTCCAGTCATCAGGTTTTAACCCGATTTCCGAGAAAGCCATACGCTTGCTGTTCGCGATACCTATTACAGAGATTTCCAGAATACGATTCTTAAGCAAGTACTCTCGCTGCTGGGCGATTTGCTGGAGTAAGGTCTTCCCAATTAGCCCAATTCCTACTAAAAATACGTTGAGTGTCTTCTTTTCAGAAAGAAAAAATGCCTCATGCACGGTATTAAGGGCTTTGTGCAGGTTGCGTTGAGCAATGACTACCGATAGGTTCGCCTCCGAAGAACCCTGAGCAATAGCCCGAACATTTACTCCGTTTCGACCTAAGGCAATAAATAGTCTTCCCGAAATGCCAGGCGTTTGCCGCATATTTTCACCCACAATAGCAATAATTGATAAATCTCGCTCAACTGCTGGTGCCACGATTTTACCGGCTGCGATCTCACTCACAAACTCTTCACTAATCGTTCGTTGAGCCGCTTCGGCATCAGCCGGACTGACGGCAAAAGTGATAGTATGTTCTGAAGAAGCCTGAGTGATAATAATAATGTTGATACTACTTTGTGCCAAAGCTCCGAATAATCGGGAGGATATACCGGGAGTACCCACCATGCCGCTACCTTCTAAAGTAAGCATAGCGACCGCCTTAATAGAAGAGATTCCTTTTACCGCCGGAGCCTTAGCATTATTTAGCGTCTGCTGAATAGCCGAATATGGATTCTTACTAACCAGCGTGCCCGGAAACTCCCGGTGGAATGTGTTACGGATACGAAGCGGAATATTCTCTCCCAGTACAGGTAGCAGCGTAGGCGGATAAATAACCTTCGCCCCAAAGTGCGACATTTCCATCGCTTCAATATAGGAGATCGCATCTAGCGAAAACGCCGAATCTACCTGACGGGGATCGGCCGTCATTACCCCATCAACGTCTGTCCATATTTCAATCTCCTTAGCATTAAGGGCTGCTCCCAAAATGGAAGCGGTATAATCTGAGCCACCGCGCCCCAAAGTAGTTGTTTCCTGCTCGGGAGTAGCCGCCACAAATCCGGTAACAATTTGTAATTCTGGATGGCTGCCGAAGTAATCCTGAATTTTCTGATTCGTAGCGGCAAAATCTACTTTAGCGTTATTAAAAGATTTGTCGGTAACAATAATCTCGCGAGCATCCAGAAACTCAGCATTCGCCCCCAACTCATTCAGGTACTGACTAATTAGGTAAGCTGAAAGTCGCTCACCAAAGCTTAGTACCAAATCCATGGTGCGAGGCGAGCGTTCCCGTAGCAGGTACACTCCGTGTACCAGATCATCTAGTTCATTAAACAGTGTTTTAAGGCGGGCGAATACTTTGCTTTGGGTATGCACACTAATCAGTTCTCTTGCTGCCGCAAAGTGATGCTTCTCAAGTTCCGATAGCTTCTCTTTATATTCTTCGTTGCCTTGAGCCGCTTCCTGGCTAATGTCTAGCAACCGGTCGGTCACCCCACCCATAGCGGAAACTACCGTAGCGCAATGAACTTGCTGCTGCTGGTATTGCAATATAATATCGGCCACAATTTTGATGCTTTCGGCTGAGCCTACTGAGGTGCCGCCAAACTTCAGAACTTTCATAGTATAGTTGTGCTGAGTAAATAAGCGGACAAAGGTAAGAAAATATGCTTGTACAGTGAACAGTTAGCAATGAACAATTAGCAGTGGATAGCGACTAGTGACCAATAACAATTAACGATCAACAACCAGCAATTTAGCCATTAAACCATTGGGCAATCGAGCAACTCAACCTATTTAAGAAACCTATTCTTCCGAATGAGGGTTGGAACTTCAGTAAAAGAAAATTATATTTGCAGCCCAAATAAAATTAGTCATGAAAAGAACATTTCAACCATCGCAGCGGAAACGACGCAATAAGCACGGGTTTAGAGAAAGAATGGCCAGTGCCAATGGCCGGGCGATTATCGCTCGCCGTCGGGCCAAAGGTCGGAAAAAGCTTTCAGTTTCTGACGAAAGAAGGCATAAGCACTAAGTCCTTCTTTCCTTTTCTGCTCTAATTTTGAGCACCACTGTTTTTTCACCCCTCCTTTCTCTCCGAGAAATCACCTCATATTTTTTTTCCCTGCCTAACAATTTTTGAACGTGCGACAAACGTTTCCGAAGCAGGAAAAGCTAACGCATAAAAAGCGAATCGGAGAACTTTTTCGTGAGGGAAAATCGGTGGTACTCTACCCTATCCGCTTTATTTATTTGCCAGTTGCTGATCAGGATCATCATCAGGTGTTGTTTAGCGTGCCCAAGCGCAACTTTAAGCGAGCAGTAGACCGTAACCGGATCAAGCGACAGATGCGGGAAGCCTATCGGCTACATAAACATCTAATTCCTTACAACCCATCTGATAATGTTCATTTTTTGCTGGGGTATATCTATATTGGTAAACAAAAGACGCTGTACCAGCGCATTGAAACCAAAATAAAAGAATCAGTAACCCGTTTAAAAAAAGTATAGAACCCCCTCATTTCTTTCGCTTATGAAAACCAGAAAAGTAGGCAAGCTATCAGTTGCCGCCGTTGCCCTTGCATTTGTTGGATTGGTTGCCTTCCGTGGTCCGGGTGATCATTATTTTGCTATCGCTAAAAACCTCGACATTTTTGCCACACTGTATAAAGAGGTGAATACGTACTACGTAGACGAGGTAAATCCAAATAAACTGATGAAGGTTGGTATTGATGCCATGCTGAAATCGCTGGATCCTTATACGAATTATATACCCGAAGACGATATTGAAGACTACCGGACCATGACGACCGGACAATACGGTGGCATTGGAGCAATTATCGGTAAGCGTAATGGTAAAAGCCTGGTGCTGATGCCGTATCGAGGTTTTCCGGCTGAAAAAAGCGGATTAAAGATTGGTGACGAACTACTGGAGGTAGATGGAGTGGATGTGACCGATAAAAACGTAAGTGAAATTAGCAAGCTGCTAAAAGGGCAAGCGAACACTGATCTGACGATTACTATAAAACGCTATGGCGAGGAGTATACGCTGCCCGTAACATTGAAGCGAGAACGCATTACCGTGAACAATGTGCCGTACTCAGGTATGGTAACTGATGATATTGGCTACATTAAGCTAAGTAACTTTACTACCGGAGCCGGTCGGGAAGTTGAAAAAGCCCTAACAAAATTAAAGGAAGAAGGAGCAAAAAAGATTGTGTTTGATTTACGCGGAAATCCCGGTGGACTGTTAAGCGAATCAGTGAATGTGTCAAACGTGTTTGTGCCAAAGGGTTCTGAGATTGTAAGCACGAAAGGAAAAGTAAAAGACTGGAACAAGATATACCGCGCCCCCCATAGCCCGGTAGATACTGAGATTCCGCTGGCGGTGCTCACTAGTGGACGTAGTGCTTCCGCTGCTGAAATTGTGTCGGGAGTGGTTCAGGATTACGACCGGGGAGTGTTGGTTGGTCAGAAAACCTTCGGTAAGGGACTCGTGCAAGCGACTCGTCCACTCACCTATAATTCTCAACTAAAAGTAACTACAGCAAAGTATTATACTCCCAGTGGGCGCTGTATTCAAGCAATTGACTACAGCCACCGAGGAGAAGATGGAAGCGTTGGCCGGGTGCCGGACTCACTCCGAACTGCTTTTGAAACTCAAAACGGACGAATTGTTTACGATGGTGGCGGGGTTAATCCTGATATAAAGGCCAAGGCTGGACGCTTAGCTCCTATCACGGTGAGTTTGTTCACTAAAAATCTGACGTTTGATTATGCTACCCAGTATTTTTACAAACACCCCAAGGCTCCTGAAGCCAAAACTTTTGAAATGAGCGATGCTGAATATGACGACTTTCTGACTTGGCTGTCTGATAAAGATTATGACTATGTAACTGAGGTAGAACAAACGATCGATGATTTAACTGAAATTGCTAAAGACGAACAGTATTATCAGGATATCAAAGAACAAATTGCTTCGCTACGAGAGCAAGTGCAACATAATAAAGAGCGTGATTTGAAAAAGTTTAAAAGCGAAATAAAAGAAGTGTTAGAAGAAGAAATCGCCGCTCACTACCATCTATCGGATGGAAAAATAGAAGCTTCGTTTGACGATGATAAAGTGCTACAAGCAGCCATTGAAGTGTTGAACGACAAAGATCGTTACGAAGAAATACTTCAGGGGCAATAATTAGTTGCTCACCAACGCACTATATTTTTGGGTAGCTTTAGCCGGCCTAGGAGGTGGATTCCTAGCCGGCTTTTTGGGTATTGGCGGAGGTGTTATTTATATTCTTATTTTACCTATCGCACTAGAATATGTAGGAATTCCTACAGCTGAAATAGCGCAATACGTAATTGCTAATTCTATTTTCGGAACCGCCGCGGCAGCCCTTTTCGGCAGTATCACCCTCATCAGCAATAAAGACTTTTACTGGAAGGAAGTAGCTTTGGTTGGGTTATGTGCCATTGCGACTTCTTATCTTCTCTTATTTACTTTTGTTAATACTCCACATTACTCGAAGCAATTCTTCGACGGGGCAGTCATCATCTTTCTAAGCACTATAGTCTTAATAACCTATTTACAGAATCGTACCAATATCATGTTTAATCAGCCAGTTAGGAATGAGCGAGTGTGGTATATTTTTACTGGAAGTGTTGCCGGTGCTTTTTCGGCTTTATCTGGTCTAGGAGGAGGAACAATTACGGTTCCACTGCTTCAGGCGGGATTGCGGATGGATATTAAGCGGGCTAAGTCAATTTCTTTAGGAGTTATTTTCATCGCTTCGCTAGCAATTACAATATTTAATATAGTAGATCAGCCGGCCAATCCGGTAGACTTAGGCCGTATTGGGTACATTATTTTTCCTATTTCTATTCCGTTATCGCTGGGGGTGTTAGTAGGCAGTCCGTTAGGAGTATGGGTGGGTAATAAAATATCTTCTCGCACCATCAGTTATATCTTTGTAGGATTTCTTATACTAGTAATTCTACGTAAGATAATAGAGCTGATATATGCTGCATGATCCAATTTCTTTATTCTGATAAATCTGTTCTCCTAATAACAATTCTACTGCTCAGTATTTCGGTGGACGGTCAGTGCCAACGAATAGCCGAATGGAATTTTACTACTCCGGCTTCTCGCGGGAATGATCCACTCACGCTAGCTTGGGTAGGAGGATTAAACGCCGTGCAGTACAATAATATTCGGCTGAATGACGATAATCAGAATGACTTGCTGCTGTTTGACCGATCATCTAATACTCTGCATCCATTTTTACGACAAAATAATCAGTGGGTATACGCCCCCGAATATGTGCCTCTGTTTCCAACCGGTTTGCAAAGTTGGGTTCTACTGAAAGATTACGATCAAGATGGTGACCAGGATTTATTTACTGCTTCCGGGGGAAGGGGTGTTTCTGTATACCAAAACAATCGAGATAATAGCAACGAATTAGGTTGGACACTAGTAACCGAGACGCTACAAACGGTGGCCTTTGCTTCGGGAGCAACAGTGACACTTCAGATCAACTCTACCGACCTTCCGGCAATTGCCGATATTGATCAAGATGGTGATCTGGACATTATTAGTTACAGTACATTTGGTAGTGGTGAACTTATTCTCCACCAAAACCAAAGTGTAGAACAATTTGGTCGGGCTAATTCGCTAGTATATCAAACAACTGACATTCGCTGGGGCGACATAGAAGAATGCGACTGTGGACTATTTGCCTTCAACGGTCAATCCTGTGATGATATAAACGGAGGTTCCCGAAATGGCGAGACCCGGTCTGGCGAGACCCGGTCTGGCCAGACTCGGCAGCTTGGTGCAAAGCTAGAGCACGTGGGGGGAAAGGCACTATTAATTTTGGATGCCGACGGTGATCAAGATTTGGATGCTTTGTCAGGCGATGAAGGTTGCTACGGAATCGATCTTCTGGAAAACCAACCTGTGAATAATCAACCATTATTTGGGCAACTAATTACGGATTTCCCTGAGAATACCCAGCCTGCTACTTCTGTCTTTTTCCCGGGAGCCTATCTGGCGGATATTGACGCTGACGGTGTAGATGATCTGCTATTTTCGCCCAACGCCAGCGTAAACGTAGGCAACAGCATTGATTTTGAAAATTCCAGTTGGGCGTACCGCAATACCGGAACTACCCAAAACCCTAACTGGCAGTGGGAAACATCAGGTTTTTTGCAGGAAGAAATGATTGATGTAGGCGAAGATGCTGTCCCTGCCCTGGCCGACTATGATGCCGACGGCGATTTAGATCTGTTTATTGGGAATCGGGGAAAGCTACAAGCCGATGGCTTTTACGCTGGGCTGTATCTTTATGAGAATGTGGGAACCTCCAGCCAACCGTCGTTTCAGTTTGTTACTAGTAATTTTCTGGATTTAGCTAACTGGAAACTTCAGGAGTTGAAACCGTATTTCACCGATATTAATCAAGATGGAAAAACGGACTTGCTGATTAGTGGGCGCGAATCTATATCAAGGGAGACCCGTTTGTACGCACTACTCAATCGAGCTGCTTTGGGTAGTTCTTGGGAGCTTCAACCCGAACAGCGACAATTATTAACACTTCCTTACCGATCAGAAGATAATCTGGCTTTCTACGACGTAGACCAAGACCAGCAGATGGATGTGCTGGTAGGCAAGCAAAGTGGTAATCTAATCTATTATCGCAATGTTGGTACGGATTTTCCTCCGCAGTGGGATCAGGTAAATGATTCCTTCGCTGGAATAGACCGCAGTGCTCGAGGCTTATTTTTGGCCCCAGCCATTATTGATACTGACGGAACCAGTTCAGCACAAATAGTAAGCACCAACGCTAGTGGCAACTTATTGCTAAGGCCATTAGAAGAAAGCTCAGAACTTATTGATACAGTAATAGTGCGAAACACTTTATTGTCTGAAGTAGTCGCTGTTCAGTTAGGACGGCAAAATTGGCTAACTACCGGACAAATTCTAGGAGGAAGTACGACCATCGTTATTGGTAGCCAGCGGGGTGGGGTTTCACTACTAAATGTAAATCGTAAAAGTTCTTCGGGCGAAGAAATCACGCTAAATATTTTTCCTAATCCAGCTACTAATTCGGACTTGACCACGGTCCAGGCCAACCAATCAGTTAGAAAAATACAGGTAATTTCAGTGGCGGGTCAAGTCGTATACGAATATTCATTGCCTCAACCCTTAAGTCGTCTTAGTCTTGATACCCGAGTACTACCTACGGGATTATACGTTATGCGAGCATTTTTTGAGCAAGGTGGAGTAGCGAGCGCTAAGCTATTGGTTGGGAATTAACATATTCACTTACGGAAGCTTGGTGACTACCACTTGGTTTTCTTCCCGAACAATGCCATAAACGAAAGTCTGACCTTCCTTTTCTTCACAATCTATTCCCTGCCCGAACGACCCCACCGGAAGCGTATCTACCCAACGTAAAGTGTAGCCTTTATTGGGAAATTGCATTACGTAAATCTCAGCTTCATCGTGACCAGTAATTAGCAAGCTACCATCATCTCGAATAACTCCCCCTGAGTTGCTGCGGGAAGCGAATCGCTCTAGCAGTTTTGAAGGAAAAACCCAACCTGCTATGGGTTGCCAGTCGTCGGTAAATTGCACTAGTTGAGTCCAGCGATTATCTTTTCCCGGTTCACTGCCCCGACCGGTGTAGTGAGCAAAAGCTACGTACCAATGGTCTTGGTAGCGATCTAGCCAAGTAGCCGAACCGAACTGAATACCTAAGCTATGACTATCGATATGTTCTAACGTTTGAGGGTCAAATATCTCTATGGAACTTGCCATAGGAGCCTGCGGATAGTTGGAGTGGCAACTGTAGAGTTTGTCATCCAATATAATTCCGCTGTTCAAGTGTACCAGTACCGAATCCTGATCGTGCCAATCCTTAATGAGGTTGCCATTTTCTTTATCGTGCTTCGTGATACTCGTATTGTTGATTACGTAGAAGCAGCCATCATCTACCGCAACCGCTTGGTGGGCTTGTTCCACGTCATAAACTTTAATCACATTGACCTTCTGCGGCGATGACTGAGCAAGTAAAAGGCTGCTCCAAGAAAATGCGATTAAGTGAAAAAAGGTAAATTTTCTTATCATAGTAGACTACAGCTTAAACTCTATTCCCAGCACTCCCCACATACCGTAAGATTCAGTTTCGGTCCATCGGGAAAATGTATCCGAGGGTTTTCCGCTTACTTCAGTGTTCGCCTGATTGGTTAGATTATTTAGTTGGAGTTTAAAGGTAAGAGATTCATTAAAGTGATAACCCATTGACATGTCTAAGTGAAACGTTCTATCCAACCATACTTCTTCGTTACCATCCACCGCTGCATTATTATCTTCAAATTTATTAAAAATAAAATGACGGTATACGCCACCAATTACTGCAAACAAACCACTTTCACTATCATCATATAGCAGTGATAAATTACCAATATGACGAGGACTATTCGCCAAAGGTAGATCATCACGATCGTCACCAAAATCGGCTTCACTGTGGGTGAATGTATAGTTAGCATTGATGCTTAACGGTAAATTGAGCGAAGCCAAGCTCTGATTCATCGCTACTTCAAATCCGAAAACCTGAGCCGATGCTCCGTTCACCGGACTTAAGATGGGGAAGCCATCTTCGGTGCCTACTTGCTCGGTAATGATTTGGTTCTGAATAAATTTGGCAAATAAACCGAAACTGAAGAAACCCACATTATTGGTGTATCGCTCGTACATCAAGTCTAGATTGGTAGCGGTAATAGCCTCCAAATCTTCATTACCTCGGTTAATTTCATCCTCGCCAATTGTTTCAAAAGGTACTAACGAAGTGTAATTAGGGCGACTTAGTGCAGTACTGTACGCAGCTCGTAATTGGTTGCGGTCGGTGAAACGATAGGTAAGGTGAGCGGAAGGTAAAATATTGGTGTAGCTTCCTTCACCTTGAAGATCATTATCGGAGCGGGAATAATCGGTTTGCGTATTTTCTATTCTCACTCCTACCAGTGAAGTAAGTTGATCGGTCCAATGAGTAGTATTCATCAAGTAACTGGCAAATACTTGCTCGGAAGCACTGTATCCTGCCAGTTCTTCATTCAGATTAAGATTAGCGGGAAGCAAATCAAAGCCAAGGTTGGCAAACTCAGCATCGGTAAATCGTAGTCCGGGAAATGGAAATTGTCCATCCGCAACCGTAGGAAGTTCTACTCCATCTAGCGGCTCAGGCCGAAAACCACCGTCGCGGAAAGAACGTTCTAGTGCGCGGTATTTTGCTCCTACTTTAATCGTCGAGAAATTATCACTGGCTACCGGAAATTCTAAATTTAGGGCAGCCGTAGTATTAGATTCTTCAGTGAAGCGAGGTTCAAACTCAACCCGATTAAATTCCAGCGGAGCATCTAGGCCAAAAGTAGTATTAGCAGAAAGAGCATCCTGACCAGCGCGGTCAAGCGTGGCTAGTGCCGGAACGTTTCGCCGATACCGCCACTCGGTGCGGTCGGGCAAATCTTCTTCCCCTGTCGAATACGATGCACTATAGTCTAACTTAATCCGATTGAACTGATGTTCGCCCTGCAACATGGTAAAAATCAACTCTTGATCTTCAATACGATTACGGGTACGTCGTTCTTCTCGCTCATTATCCCAGGTATAGAGAGCTTGTAGCCGAATCTCATCGTCGATATAGCGATTGTAGTTAGTAGTAAGCGTCCACTTATTCGTACTATTCAGGCGGTAATCTATATTTCCTACCAAACCGTAGCGTTCGCGGTTTACATCATAGTCAGTAGTACGTCGGCGACTAAGCACATTCTGTTCAATATCTACAAAACGGCGGGAATCAAAAATACTGCCTCGGTCGGTATTGAAGTAGCTTCCGGCTACAAGCACGCCGAGCTTATCATCCGCAAAACGTTTACCGCCTACTCCGTAAAAAGATAAAATATCGCGACCAAAATTCTCGTATTCCGACTGCTGCTGATTGATTCCGTAACACGCGTAAAGTTCCAGTTCTTCATCCCGGTTGGCTTCGCGAAGCTTAAAATCAATCATGCCACCGATGGCATCGGCTTCCATATCGGGAGTGAGTGCTTTGCTTACCGTAATTGTCTGGATAAGATACGATTGCACTAAATCTAGGCCAACGGCTCGTCCGGCATCGGGTTCCATACTGGGCATTCGTTGAC
>NZ_JBARYM010000327.1:0-2460 GCF_049647865.1 Tunicatimonas sp.
TACTCGCGGACAGGCGATATTGTAGCTGCTTATTGGCGTAGCGTACCAGTCGAATTTGGTCGTCTACGTAGCTACTGTGTAAGTCGTGTTTCTTCATGTGGTCTTTCACCGCAATATTTTGGTTTAGTAGCCAAGGAAGCACTTCTTGTTTAAACCTTCGAGCTCGGATAATCTCACCATTTAACTGCACGTAGTAGTCATAGCACATTACATCCGGGCTAACTTTGCTATCGCTTCTTACAGAAAACCGGCGCGATTTGGTAGCATCAAAATAAGTAGCTCCGTTGTGCTTTCGTAAATAAGAAATGTCCCCTAACAAAACTACCTCAAAAAAAGCCGGACGATCAATGTGCTCGCTTTTCCGGTAGGTATGCTTTTGGAAATAACGTACTCGATCTTGCTCCTTATCAAAATAGCGAAACGAGGTGATATGATTCGTAGAAAAAGTTTGTTGATTGGCGTCGGCGTTGCTCCGATACATCACAATATCGTGAGCATAGTTATACCTAATTTCACCTTGCAATATTTCGTCATCAGCTGTAATGATTAATCCTGATGACCAATCAGTTTGGGGAATAGAAAAAGCCAGGCTAATCGCTCCAGCGAATAGCAATGCGCTCAAAAATAATTTTTTCATATCAGTGTACCTACCAAGCTGCTTACTGCGCAGCTAATAAAAAATAGAAGGCAAAGTGCCTACATCAGACTACCTTCCTTTTGTAACGGCACATTTGCTATTTTGTTAACTAACAAGTCAAATAATTATGTGTTATTATAAATTAATCAATTTATATTCTATTATTATGCGAATAATATAACTTTTACGTAAGTTTATTGATATCTCGCCATTGGAATTTTGGTACTGAAATTTTGATTTCTTGGTCAACCGCTTGAGTTTTTACTTCACAAATCGTCTTGAAGAAGTTTTATTGATTTATTCTATTTAATAGAACATATCGATAAAACATTCCTATATTTGTTCTGCTAAATAGAACAATTGATGAGCAAGCAGCATCTAGGCGAATTAGAAGAGTTGATACTCTTGCTAATTATCATGTTAGAACCGGAGGATGCTTACGGTCTGGAAATTCGGCGGGCTCTTCAGGAACATGCTGCTCGAACGATAACTATTGGAGCAGTACACGGTACGGTAAACCGACTAGAGAAAAAGGGATTCGTTAAGTCTCAACTGGGCGGAGCTACCGAAGAGCGCGGAGGAAGAAGAAAGCGATTATTCACTATCACCGCCCATGGGAAAAGCATACTCCAGCAAAGTCGGGATGTAAAAGTCAACCTTTGGCAGCAAATTCCTGAGTTAGCACTGGATAATATTCGAATAACATGAAGCGCAACGGCCATACTTCTCCTCAGCAGGTTGAGAAATTTCTCAGGTGGCTATGTAAGCCTGAGGTGCTAGAAGAAATATTAGGCGATTTAGAAGAATACTATATCGAACTCACGGAAAAGCCTCGCTGGCAGCAACCTATTCTTTACTGGTTTCAAGTAATCCATTTTCTTCGCCCGTTTGCCCTCAAGAAAATAAGTAGCTACCGCTCTTTTAATCACCCTCCTATGTTCAGAAATTATTACAAGACATCATCCCGCAGCTTAATGCGGAATCCATTAAGCTCATTCATCAATGTTTTTGGTTTATCGATGGCTATTGGGGTTTGCTTGGTGGTGTATGCCTTCTTAAAGTACGACTATAGCGTAGATCGCTTTCATGAGTTTAAAGACGAGGTATACTTAATTACTTTTTCTGCCGACCGAAGTGGGGAGGAAGAACAACATGGCCTCACTCCTCGTCCGCTGGCTGATATGCTACGGGAAGATTTTACTCACATCAGAAAAGTATGCCGAGTTGAGGACAAGAGCGCAGTGCTAAAAAATGGTGATAAAGTGTTTCGCGAAAGCGTGCGATTTTCTGAGCCGGAATTTCTAGATATGTTCACCTTTCCTTTAAAATGGGGGGTGAAGCAGTCACTATCTGATCCAAACAGTATTATTCTGAGCGAAGAAATGGCTATGAAGTATTTCGGCGATGAGAATCCTTTGGGCCAAGATATACAGATGATTTTTGGGGAAGACCGAAGTAAGACATTTAAAGTAAGCGGAGTGGCCGAACCCTTTCCGGAAGCGCATATTATTGAATTTAGTTTTCTGGTCAATTTTGAGAACCTCCGAACCAGTTTTCCGGGCTACGATACTCAAGACTGGGGTGAATTTGTAAACGCTACCCTAATTCAAGTAGATGACCCATCAGATTTAGCACCCATCACCGAAGGGATGGCTAAGTATCAGGTTCTACACAATGAAGCCCAACTCCATTGGGAAATCACTTCTTTCGGGTTTGAGCAGTTGGCCAATTTACACCTTAACTCAGGTAATATTAAAGATGATATTTCTTACGATGCCTCATCGCAAGGGCGAATTACCCTGCCGATTATTGCTCTTTTTATG
>NZ_JBARYM010000328.1:0-17594 GCF_049647865.1 Tunicatimonas sp.
TTACAACAGTTTCCGACAGAAAGAGTGGGCTAGCAACGTGGTGCGCCCCAGCTTCTACTCACGAGAAAGCAACAACGTCAGTTGGAACCGAAACATTAATGCCTACGCTACTTACGACAACACTTTCAGCGACGACCATTACCTGAACGCCGTGGTGGGAGTAGAACGTCAGCAACGCGGCATTCCGTATCGCAATAACTTAGGTGCTGAGAACCTGATCTCAGCTGACCGCAATATCGGGGAGGTTAACAACTTCGCTGAAGACGTGCTGCTGTTCTCTTCCGGGCAGTTTGACGAATTTCGTATCTTTAGCTACTTTGGCCGGGTCAATTACCGCTTCCGAGACCGTTACTTGTTGGGCGCCAGCTTCCGCCGCGATGGGGCTTCGGTGTTTGGCCGAAACAACCGCTACGGTTTCTTCCCCGCCGTATCGGCCGGATGGATTTTGACTGAAGAAGACTTTGCACAGGGCTGGTCGAACGTTAATATGGTAAAACTGAGAGCGAGTTACGGGCAGACGGGTAATCCTAATTTGCCTGGCAACGTAACGGAAGGAGGGTTCACGGGCTGGCCCGCCTACGGCAGCGGGGGTGGCATCGTGATTACTCGCTTGGGTAATCCCAACATCACCTGGGAAAATATTGGTACCTTAGATGCCTCAGTAGACTTCGGATTGTTTGAAGACCGCGTTTCCGGTTCGGTGGGGGTTTACCAGCAAGACGTGGATGATATGCTGCTTGAGGTACCTATCCCTGAATCGCAGGGAATACTCTTCGGTAGCTCCGTGATATGGCAGAACTTTGGTCAATTGCGTAATCAAGGACTAGAGATTTCCTTGTCCACCACCAATATTAACACCGGAGATTTCCGGTGGACCAGCAGTATCAACTTCACTAGTCTGAATAATGAGATTATTCGCCTGGACGAAGCCCTAGGCCTAACCGACAACCGCCTGGGAGTGACTAACAGCCGAACCGTCTCACGAAAAGGGGGAAGGTTAGCCGCTTATTTTATCGCCGAGTTTGCTGGGGTTGATCCCACCACCGGTTATGACATGATCTACGAAATTGATCGGGATCGCTTCCTGGAAACCGGCGAAACTGTGAAGACCGGTAATATCGTGACGGCGACTAACCAAAATGTGACGGACAACCGCATTGTGCAGGAAGACAAAACCAGTTTACCGACCTTCTTCGGCGGTTTCAATAACACGTTTACCTACAAAGGGATCAGCTTGTCGGCCCAGATCACCTTTCAGGGAGGCAACTACCTGTTTGATGAAGTGGAGCAAGCCCAAACCAGCCCCGGTGGAGGCACCATTCGGGAATCGTACCTGGGCAATTACTGGACACCCGAAAACACCAACGCGATTTATCCCCGCCCCTCACTAGCCGGTATCGCCCGCGATGGGCAGGCCTTGAGCCGCGACCATACCCGCTACCTGTACCGGGGAGATTTTGCGCGGCTCAACTTCGTGCAGGTGTCGTATAATCTGCCGCTGAGTCTCATTGAGTCGGTGGGGCTGAAGGGGGCTCGGGTGTTTGTCTCCGGCAGCAACCTGCTTACCTTCACCAACTTCGACGGCTACGACCCCGAGGTAGTGAACACTGGCGGCAATCAGAATTTAAGCCAAGGAATCGTCTCGGGAGTGCAGTACCCGCAGGTGCGCACTATTATGGGAGGCATCACCATTAAGTTTTAATCCACGCTAACGTTTTATAGATATGATATACAATAATAAAACAATACTGAGCTTACTTACCACTCTGGGCATTGGATCAATGCTCCTGGTTGCTTCTTGTAACTCGGACGAGTTTCTGGAAGACAACGGCACTAATACTTTTGGTTTCACCGAACCGCGCAACAGCGAGGATTTTGAAACCATTATTGAAGGAGCTTACTACTCCATGAGCGGCGAAGGTGGCTTTCGAGGGATGCTCAATGCCCCGGTGCTGTTCAGCGCGTTCACCTCGGACGAGGGCTGGCTGCCCGACGAGTACATCAACGTGAGCGACGATGCGCGGCAGTGGTACAACCGCGATTTCACCGACCGCACCCTGAGCCAACCGGAACGTACCTGGTCGGCCGCCTACGCTACAATTGGAGCAACCAATCTAATTATCGATTTTCTCCAGGGCGATCCGGCCAATGGTTTCGACGATCGCAACGGAGAAGCCTGGACGCCCCGGGTGCTGGGCGAAGCGTATTTCCTCCGGGCTTTTTCGCATTATCAACTCGCCCGAATGTTTGGCCCACCGCCCACCGCTGACCCCTCGGCCCCATCTATTATCCTAAGAGCCAAAACTCCCGAAGGAGCCTTCGATAACCCCGGGCTAGCCTCTGTGCAGGAAGTGTATGACCTGATAGTCAGTGACCTGAACCGGGCCATGGAGTTGCTTCCCGAAGCCTTCGTAGAAGGGCGCGATCCGCTGGCCTACGAAGACCGGGCCACTCGCTGGGCGGCTGTGTTTATGGCCGCCGAGGTGAACTTCATGCTCAACAACTTTGAGTTGGCCGAGCAGTACGCCACCGAAGTGATCGAGTCGGGTCGGTTTGAGTTGCAAGAGGATATCCTGGATGCCTGGGATGATAATTCTTTGGGAGCGCAAGCTCCGGAAGTGATTTGGCAATACGTAGGCTACAACCGTAACCAACAGCGCTGGAAGCCGATCATCATCCACCGCTACCTGGGCTTCACCGATGCCAATGGAAACCCAGACCGGGTGAGCACCGAGCAGCGTTTATCCTTGAGCGACGTGCTGGTGGAAAACCTAGGCTGGAACAATCCCGATGTGGCCGCCTTAGATAAGCGCCACAACGAACTATACGTGCGCATCGAGGCCGGGGAAGACTCTCGCCCCAATTACGATCAAATTCCGGGTTTACGTATCTGGCCCAATAAATGGTACCGGGCCGAATTCAGCGGCTGGGGCACCGCCTCCACGGCCAGCTTACCCCTGATGCGCTTACCCGAAATGTACCTAACCCGGGCCACCGTGCGCCTGCTGAACGGTAACTCCCAGGGTGCTGCCGACGATCTGAACGCGGTGAAGCGCCGCGCCTGGGCAGGTGATGCCTCGGCTTTTGTACCAGTGAGTGCTAGCGAGATCACCGAAGAGATGATCGCCCTGGAGCGGATGATTGAACTGGCCTTTGAAGACGACCGCATTTACTATTTGCAGGCAATGCAGATGGATATTCCGCCCGGAGAAAGAATTGCTACGAGCCCTTTCCCCTACGGGCAGGTGGAACTTCCAATCCCCCAAACCGAGGCAGATATCAATCCAAATGTGGAGTAGATAGTAGATAAAGGCCCGTTGTTTTCGTCATTGGTCACCACCAATCATCCAAACCGCGCTGAAATACTTAGCGCGGTTTTTTATCGTTCCTAAGCGAGCGGTGAGGTACCACCCACGGTAGTTTGGTTGCCGTGAAGACAAAAGGCGAATAGAGCAGTCCCTGCCGATCTTCTTTGGACATCACAGTTCGCGATCTGCATTCAGTCAACTCTGCGGGTGGTACCCTCATCGCCTACGCGCTTTGCCGATGCTAGCCCGATTCGGCTTATCGGGATGTCCAGTTCCTTCCGAATGATCCGCAAGCCGTTGGACTGCCCGATACGGTGTGCATCGGTGTGGTGGGCGTATATCAGGTCTACTTGCCCATTCGCGTCCAGATCGTCCAGGTGGGGAGTGAGTGCTAAGTTGGGTCCTGGCAAATTCATATCGAGCCGCAGTTGTTTGCCGGTCGCAAAATTGATGGCTACCAGTTTGTTGTGCACCTCATTGCTGATGGTGCTTCCGGCCAGCGTTCGCTCTATACCGAAATTGACGCTCAGCAACACTTCGTCACGTTGGTCGCCGTCCAGGTCGATGGTGACCGGCGAACTCATCGAAAAAAAGCTCAGACTATCCTCAAAGATGACCGAGCCATTGGTTCCGCTGAATGCCATCTGTAGGCACTGAACCTGGTCGGGCCAAATGCCGATCCCGAAGTTGACAAATACATCTGGAACCGCATCGGCATTGAAGTAGCCCACAGTAGGAGAGGTGTAGACTTCGGCGTTGTCGATACCCGCTTCCCACAGCACCCGGTGGGTTGCGCCGTCCAGAGCGATCACCCGGCCCGCCACCGAGTTGACGAGAATGTCAGGGGTGCCGTCGGCATTCAGATCGTGCCGCAGTGGGGAAGCGATAAAGCCCTGACTAGAGTCACTGGCCAGCACTTTAGCGACTGACAAATCACTGTTAATTAGCGCCCGCAACGGGATTTGGTAAAGGTTACCGCCCATTGTTTCTCCACCACTTCCGAACAAAAGCTGCGGCTCCCCCGCCTGCTCAAAAATCACGGGCGACATATAGGTTTCCCGGCCATCCGGCATGGTGTCGTAGGCCAGCAGGATCCCGTCTTTCCCGCTCACCACCATCAGCATTCCCGGCGGGCGGTTGGGGTCGTTCGGTCGCTTACTCACGTCGCCCCCTTGGGCCAGAACTAAGTCCGGCACCTGATCGGCGTTTTGGTCCGGAACCAGGGCCGGGGTATAGATATTGTAAAGGGGGAAATTTGGCTGCTGGTCGCGCTTAAAATCCCACCGCACTTGCCCACTGGCCCCGTCAATGGCAATCAATTGGCCACTGCGTCCACTCATCACCACGTCTGGGGCAGTATTCTGGTCAATATCCAGAAAAACGGGTGTACTAAAGATTTGGTCGGTGCCGTCCACCGCCCAGAGCACCGCACCGCTGGCTCCATCCAGGGCTAACACGGCGGTGTCGCTAGCTTCAAACTCGTTGGCTCCGGCCCCCAGCACAATGTCGCGGATGCCATCGCCGTTCAGGTCGGCGGTTCGGGGCGAGGAGAAGGTGCCAATTCGCGCGAAACTACGTTCCCAGGTGCTGTGTTTCTGCGGCCAAAACAGAAAAGCGAAGAGGGAGAAAGTTAAAAATAGTAGCACAAGAGATGTCTTTGTAGCAATTGCCATCTATTAGATTTTGTTCTATAAGCTCATATTACCTTACATTCTCTACCTCAACAGTTGACTATACGACTCTATACTACCAATTTCTTATGAAAAATCAATTAAGAAAGTATCTTAGTTTGTTACAAACTTTCCATGAGAGTTACTTTAATCACTCAACATATTGCCTTTAATATGAAGATACCTTCGCGGTATCGTCGATACCTACCTGTGGGCAGACTGATACACTCCGAAAATGGTAAGCACCTTCGATGTAATAGTGATAGATGCTGGCAAGGCAACACGTTGCGGACACACTTCTAACTGCTGGGTTACCTTAGTGAGGTTATAATATAGTTGGAGGATCAGATTGAGTCCACTGCTAAAGCTCTGTTTGAAAAGCAGAAGTTTACTATTTGTTTAGTTTTCTGTAACTTTACTCGGAAAAATTTTGAATCAACCGCTACGATAGTTTGCCTTTAAAAGCTTGATAGCCTCCTGGTTGAGCTACTAACTCAAAAGTATTATCCTCCCGCCAAATTCCAATAGCCGGATGGCGAACTCCATTGAAGAAAGTAGTTTTAACCATAGTATAGTGCATCATATCATTAAATACAATACGGTCACCAACCCTTAGTGGCTGCTCAAAACTGTAATCACCCACAAAATCTCCGGCTAAGCAACTTAGCCCTCCTAACCGATAAGTAGGCTTGCCAAGTACGGCATCCGTTGCGCCTAACACTTGAGGCTTATAGGGCATTTCAATACAGTCGGGCATATGCGCTGAAATACTGATGTCTAGTACGGCAGCATTGATGCCTTTACTATCAAAAATATCTTCTACAGTAGCAATGAGGTAACCGGTTTCCCAAGCTACCGCTGATCCTGGCTCCATAATAATTTCTACCTGATACTTCGCTCTAAACTCTTTTACAAGCTCTATTAAATGATTAAGATCATAGCCTGTCCGAGTGATTAGGTGACCGCCACCCCAGTTTAGCCATTTAGCTTGGTACAGTAACGGCGCAAACCGGTCTTCAATAACTCGTAAGGTACGTTCCAAGGCGTAAGAATCACTTTCGCATAACGTATGAAAGTGGATACCTTCTATTCCTTCGGGTAACGTATCGCCCAAATGTTCTATACTAATTCCCAGGCGGGTTCCTACGGCACAAGGGTTGTATAAATCAGTTTCTACTTCGGCGTACTCAGGATTGATTCGAAGCCCACACGAAATCTCTTTAGGATACTCTTGTATCCGCCCTTTGAACTTATTCCATTGATTCAGCGAATTGAAGGTAAGATGATTGCAGTACTCCATCATTTCTTCAAACTCATTATTAAAGTAGGCCGGACAATAGGCGTGTACTTCATGGTTGAATTCCTCGTAACCCAGGCGAGCTTCGTTTAGTGAAGAAGCGGTAGTACCTTGTAAGTACTGACGTACCATCGGGAATACCGAAAACATAGAAAATCCTTTGAGTGCTAAAATAATTTTTACCCCTGAAGCTTGCTGCACCTGCTGCATAATTTCCAAGTTACGCCGAAGTCTTGTTTCTTCTAATACAAAGCAAGCGGAAGGAATTTGCGTAAAATCAATGGGCATGAAAAGCGGGAAATAACACTAAACAATTGATTGTTTAACCATACACTAAAAAGCTTACTGCTCTTTAGCTAACAGTATATGGCACAAATACAAAGCGAGAAACTACTTTCAAAGTTACAATACAACGCGAGAAAAGATCTAACGTTTGTGCAGGACATTTTTAATATCCTTCCATTAATTATATAAATAGGTCGTACTGTCCGCAGCGGCTTAGTCTATCGAGCATCGGGCGGAACCACTTTGCCCGTTAGTGTAGAAAGCTTTAAAAGACTGCGAGAGTCGGTAAAATGCTGCTGAGGTACACCTTCGGCGCGAAGCTGTTTGTTGAAAGTAGAAACTATACCTAAAATCAAGGCCATTAGGCTGCCTAAAAAGTATCCTAATCGCAAGTACAACCACCCCTTGATACCAAAATGCTTATAGAAGTAATAGTAATCGCTTTGTACGTGTACGATGTCCATCAGACTGGCATGCTTACTAATACTGGCACTCTCCACATGAGAAACTTTAGCTGCTGGTACTAGGTGTCTCTCCCAGCCATTTTTATACGTCCGCCAGGCAAAATCTACTTCATCAGCATAAATAAAGATATTATCATCCATAAACCCTATATCATCAATAACTTTACAACGAATGAGGAAACACACGCCCCGTGGCCATTGAATTTCATGGGGTTGGGAAGGTACTACTACCGGCTTTTTGTTATAGTGATACTCATATTCTGTATCGCCCTTCAATAAGGCCATTAGTTCTCTAATCCGAGGGATTACCTCCCAAGTAGCGCGCCCTCTAGGGAATCGAAACGGATAATGTGACTTTTGCGGCTTTCCGTCGGGGTAGTATAGTTGAGGCCCGGTAATTCCAACTTTAGGGTGCTGATCCATATACTGAATCATAATGCTAAAGGCATCATTAAGCGGTGCTGCATCTGAATTAAACAAAAGAAAATAGCGAGAATTAGCAATTTCCATCGCTTGGTTCACTGCCGAAGGAAATCCTACATTCTTTTCGTTTTGGATGATTTTTACTTGGGGGAATTTTTCTCTCAACATCGCTACCGAATCGTCTCGCGAAGCATTATCAACGACGACCACCTGAAAGCTTACTTCTTCTGTTTGAGAAAAAACAGCCGTTAAGCAGGAATCTAGTAGTTCTCTGGTATTATAGTTGACAATAGCAATAGTTAAGTCGTACGTATCCATAGTTACTTCTTACGCTTAATCATATTAATTAACTTATTTATTAATTGTTTTTCAAATAGGTATAGGTAGATACCATAAAGAGCTACAATGAAAAGCCCTCCTAAAATGAGCACAGCCATAGTATTTAAATTAGTGGAAGTACTCCACAGGTAGGCTATTGTTCCCGCTAACGTACTTGCTAATGCTGGCCTATATACCTTACCTAGCAGCTCTATAAAGGGCACGCCAATAATTTTCTGAATATAGTGTTGATACACCATTAGTCCGATTGTCTTGTAGACTACTACTCCCCAGGCAGCTCCCACGATGCCAAACCAAATAGCCCCTATTGCAATAGCGGGTACCGTTACTAGTAGTGTCAGCACAGTATTAACCTTCACAATCAAATCAGCCCGTCCGGTGCTCTTAATTACTGTGGAAACCGTGCCACTTATAGCGTGAATAATTACTGATAATGATAATACTCTTAAAGGAGCTGCTGCGCCTAACCACTCTTCCCCAAAACCTATTAGAATGATAGGTTTGGCTAAAGCAATAAATATTACCATAATTGGAATGAGAACATTAGCGTTAAGATGAACTATTCCCAAATAGTATTTCTTCAGTTCTTTCCCATCGCTCTGCATGCTAGAGTACGCTGGAAAAAGCACCTTATTAAAGATGTTCATCACTTTCGATCGGAACGTATCGGTAAGAATAAAACCTAAGGTGTACAGTCCTAGGGCTTCTTTACCAATAAGTTTTCCGATTAATAAGTAATCAATATTATTAGTCAGAAAGTAAAAGATACGCTCAATCAGCACGTACCCCCCAAAGCTGAACAAATCCATAAAAGCAGGTTTGCTGAACGAGATCGGGGCAACCCAGCGCACTTGTATAAAATATAGTATTCCCGAAACAACGGACACAATAATGCTATTGAACGCTAACGCCCATACTCCCCATCCGGCAAATGCCAGATAGATGGAAATTCCACCCGCAATAATAACTGCTATAATATTAATAATTGCCTGAGGGCGAAACTCTAATTGGCGAGATAGTTTTACCTTGGGAATAAGATAAAGAGCATCTAGCACAATAGAAATAGCAATAACCGGCAATAAACTGCCTAATTCAGGTTCATCGTAAAACCAGACTGCAATGGGTGAAAGAATCAGTGCCGCAATAGCGTAGCCGATTAAAGCAACACCAATATTTGTCCAAAAAGCGGTTATATAATGATCTTCAGTAAGCTCTTCTTCTTTTCGCTGGATAAGGGCAGCCCCCATGCCAAACTCACTAACCATTTTAATGAGATTAGTGAAGATGACCGCCATACCAATGAGTCCGTAGTCCTCAGGAAGCAGTAGACGAGCTAATACTAGCTTTACCACCAAACGCAACCCTTGGTTACCCAAAGAAGATACTGCTACCCATCCAACGCCACTAGCAATTTTTTTACTGCTTACCTTCAAATTAACACCTGTTTATAGTAAAGTGCAAAGCTACAATTTGCTATTGTATTTATTTTAAAAATCACTTAAATATCTTACTAAGATGTCTTTTCTATTGAAATTTGTTTACAAAACACACAACAACAAACGCCACTTAGTAAGATTTTGTGGCTGTTACCGCGCACCGGCTGCTTAACTGCAAAAAGATAATTAAGGTATAAATGACTAAAACGAGATTTCCGCACTTTATAGTATTTATTCTTTCAAAGTCGTGTACTCCTGTAATTTTCACTATTAAAGGTAGAGGTTGGATAGCCTAGTAACGAAAGACCTACTGTTTCTTAAATATTCTTTTTAGTAAGCCTGGTTGGTCCTCATCTTCTTTGGACAATACCTCAGCCGAAGCAGTCGTTTCACTTGGTTTAGCTAAGCCAACGCTTTCTTTTAAGCCTGAAAGAAGTGAATGACTCCAGTAGCTAAACACTGACTGGGAAGGGTCACGCTCAAGGTATATAGTTCCGATCCGAAGTGGCTGATTACGGGTTGGGTTATCCGCTTTAACTACAAACCAATTGACTAACCACGTACCTAATAACTCGCGAACCGCCGGATTTTGAGGATCATCGGGGTTTAGCAACGAAATTTTGAGGTCATTATAAATGCAATGTATTTTCCCTTCAGATGCATAATCGTCAATAGTCATCTCAAAAGAGAGTTTATTGAGAATTCCCGACCGTACTGAAGCAAATGCGACCGGCTCCAGAAAAGCGTTCATCCGGATAAGGTGCATCTGATCTAATTCTCCAACTACTCGGTGGTACCCATCGGCTCGGTTCAATGGTACTTGAACTGATAAATTGAAGTGCCCACTATTCATTAAATTAGCTTGAACATTTGCCTCAAAGGTATCGCCAGCACTAACTATATTTGTAGTATTATATAAGCTGGCGTAGAATCGATTGAAAGAAATTTTACCAACACGCGCCGACTCAGTATTTTGTTCTTCGTACACAATTTCACTATCGCTCAGCGCAACTGTATCCACCTTAAATTGGAATGGTACTGATTGAAACAATGAAGACAACAGAGGTCGCAGCCTATCTGAGCGCTGCAACCGTTTGTCTTTATAGATTTCTAATGTTGCCGAATCGAGGTTGATTCGCTCAACAAGTAACTGATGGGCACTGAACCAATGGGAGGGGCGAATGCCCATGATCTGTACCCGAGCAATATGAGCTTGCAATCGGTCTTTTCTCTTGTCGAGATGTTTCCTCCATTCGCGCTTGCTAAAGTTTGGTTGTACCCGAATGTCGTTCAGGTTAATAGTACTATCTAGCACATTTATGCTCGTCTTTGCTACTGAAAATGTATACAGCGAATCGGTAGAAATTTCTAAGAGTGAGTCTACTGAAATGATTAGTGATGATAAGGAAGGTAATCCTAGATTTTTAGAAGATTGCAGCGAGTCAATAAATAATTTTTCTAAGTGAATATTTATTCCTGCAATCTCTAGCGTATCGTTAGCTTTACCTTGTTGGGTAACTTGTTTAAGAACTCCATCCTCAACGCGAACACGGGTAACTAATAAGGAATCTAGAAATGGCTGAATGAGCTTATAGTAATCTAGAGATGCTGTTTCTTGAGTAGTTTCTTCGGAAGAATCGGAAGGGTACAGCCAAATGGTTGGCCTTTGAAGAGAGATTTCCTGAATAGATAAAAAGCGGTCAGTTTCCCAGTAAGGATACCGGTTTAACTTAATATCTAGCCTATCTAACTTACCACTCAGGTGCTCTTTCTGATCGTTTTGGGTAGTATCTATTACTATTGAAACACCCTCTAAGGCAATTTCCCTACGAAGAGGATGAAATATAAGCTTCTGATAGTCAACATAATACCCCTGCTCGCGTAACTGACTTAACCCTAACTTAATCGCTTGATCAACCACTGGTTGTATCCAAAAGCGAAATGAGAAAGCGAAAATGATTCCAATTGCACTAGTAACTCCCAATACAATTAATATTCTTTTAACCCAAACAGGGTATTTAGCCATTTTAGTAAGAACTTTAGTAGTAGTAATAATACGAAAAGTTCAGAGTTTTAGCTGTAAAATATTTTATCGGAGAATAATATTAGCGTTGATAAACCGAGCAGAAAGACGGTTAGGCACCCCAAATTGCTGGTTACGAACATCTTCTACCCACGTAAAAGAAATAACGTTGTTTGCCTTTAGCGCGTTTAGTACTTCCAGTCCAATCCACAACGACCGGAATAGTTTGGTTTCTTTTTTTTGATTTAGTGGAATTTCTTTAGAAAAACCCAAATCTACCCGCCGGTAGTCGGGGCCATTAAATGCATTGCGATTACGGTCGTTGTTGGGTGGCCCAAATGGCAGCCCGGTTCCGTAGAGTAAGCTTAGATATACCCGCATGGTTGGGTCATTGGGCAAGTGATCTTGAAAAAATACTCCCAAATTTACTAACTGATCGGAGGGACGGCGGATATAACCTCTACCATCATCAGCTACATTTTCTCTTGTTCGTAGTATTCCCAAACTAAACCAGGACTCCGCTCCGGGAATAAAGTCTCCGTTTAAGCGCATATCTATTCCTGTAGCGTAAGCTCGAGCAGTATTCTCGGCAAAATAGCGGATACGCACATTGTCAATGTCGTAAGGATTTACATTGTAAAGGTGTTTATAGTAGAATTCGGTAAGTAGCGTAAACTCTCGCCCCAGCATTGTGAAGCGATAGTCTGCTCCCAGAATACCATGAACCGATGATTGCGCCTTTACATCCGTACGTAAATTTCCGGCTCGGTCGCGTAGCTCCCGGTAAAATGGTGGTTGTTGATATAATCCTGCTGAGGCTCTAATGACTAAATTCTTGTTGGTAGGAGGCTGAAAAGCGTACTGCACGCGGGGGCTGACTAATAATTGCTGGTTTACATTCCAGTAGTTGAAACGTACTCCGTAGTTAATGGTATGCACATCACCAATCTCAGTAGTATTCTGAATATACCCTGAGAACCGGCGCGAGTCTAGCTCTAATTCGTTACTTACGGTACGTTCCACAGTGGCAAAGTCAGCCGAGTCGCTAATAAGATACTCGGAAAGTTGATCCTGAAATTGCTCCAAACTCACCCCTACCCCAAACTCCAGTGTATTGCTTTTGTTAAGAATGTAGGCCATCCGGCTCTCCAGATTGTAAATAGTAGCACTGAGCTTATTACGGGCGTGATCCAGGTTAACTCCTAACCCTATAACAGTGGCACATTCATCTACTTCTAAATCTCCACCAATTTCTACATCGCACAGTCGGTAACCAGCAATTAGGTCGAAATATTCTCGCTCTTGGGTCGTTACCCACGAACCAATTAACCGGGAACTCCACCGATCATTGATCCGGTAGGTCCACTGCAATCCAGTCTGAAAAGTTTGATAGGTTAAATTCTCTTGCCCCTGGTAGCCAACAAACAAATTAAAGCTTTCCTGCAACGTTCCGAAGGTAGTTCGGCGGCTCTCAGGACGCACTCGGTAGCTATTGTTAGCGTACGCTACCAATAATCCCAACTCACTTTTTACTTGGTTTTCGTCACCATCCAAATCGTAGGTTATGTACGATTGAAGATCGGTAAATTGCGGCCGATATTGCCCGTCCGTTTCCAATGTTCCCAAAAGGTACTGCGCCCGTTTGTGGCGAACACCAGCAATGTACGAACCCTTATCAAAGCTACCTTCTACGTGAGCAGCTCCACCTAATAATCCAACCCGTAGAGAAGCATCAGTGGTAGCTGGTTTTTTGTAGCGGACATTGAGGTTGGAAGAAAGCTTGTCGCCGTATTTGGCTTGCCAGCCCCCTGAGGAGAAAGCTACATCGGCTACTAAATCAGGATTAATAAAGCTTAACCCCTCTTGTTGTCCCGCCCGGATTAAGAATGGGCGGTACACCGGAATATTATTTACGTAGACCAGATTTTCATCGTAGTTACCACCTCGCACTGAATAGTTAGAACTCAACTCGTTATTGCTAACTACTCCAGGCAGGGTGACTAAAATCCGGTTGAAATCTTGGAAAGCCGAAGGAATATTTTGAGCGGTTTGCGGATCGAGCTTAACTAAACCGGGTTCGAACCGACTGGCATCATCGGTATTAGCTACCACTTCTACTTGCTCCAGCAAGCGAACATCGGGACGTAGCGTAACGGCTAGCGTTAACGTATCATAGGCACTCAGATTAACCTGGCGCAAAATGTTGGTATACTCTAAATGTGAAAAAACCAAATCGTACGTTCCGGGAGCTAAGGCAAGTTGAAAAAACCCGCGTTCGCTGGTTACTGTTCCCTGACCACTACCTTGTACTGATACGGCTACGTCGGTAAGCATTGATAGGGTACTATCCTGCACAGTACCATTGACAACCGCCCGTTGAGAAAAGCACGAAAGGTGCAAGCCTAACCAACACCCCAGAATGATTATCGCGCATCGCAGTACTGACTGCTTCATACCCGCACGGCCTGCTTCAAATGAGCAATAGTAGCAACTGGATCTTCGGATTTGAACACGAAGCTACCTGCCACAAAAGCGTTCACTCCAGCATTAGAAAGCTGGGTAGCATTCTGATCACTAACGCCACCGTCAACTTCTACCAGCACTGAAGTAGAAGTTTCTTGCATCAATTGCTGTAAATCTTTTAACTTCTGGTAAGTGTGATCAATAAAACTCTGCCCACCAAAGCCCGGATTCACCGACATTACTAAAACAAGATCAATATCTACTAAGATATTTTCCAGTAGCTTTACTGAGGTATGCGGATTAATCGCTACACCGGCTTTACAGCCCAATTCTTTAATCTGCTGCACCGTTCGGTGCAAGTGCGGACAGGCTTCGTAGTGTACGGTAATTCGGTCCGCTCCCAGCTTCTGGAAATCAGCCAAATAATCATCAGGATTGGCAATCATCAAATGTACGTCCAGTGGCTTTTGGGCGTGCTGTTGGATGGCTTTTACTACAGGCATTCCGAAAGAGATATTAGGCACGAAAACCCCATCCATCACATCTACGTGAATCCAATCGGCCTCACTCTGGTTGAGCATCTCCACGGCTGATTGCAGGTTACCAAAATCGGCAGCTAATACCGATGGGGCGATGTATTTCATGCATTTAAAATTTTATCACTTTTACTGTGTCGGAGGCAGTGGCACTTAACACGTGTAGAATGTACACCCCCCGCTGCCAAGACGAAGTATCTACAGTAAATGAGTCGTCAATTGATACCGGAATATGCTGAGTCACTAACAGTTGCCCGGTACTATTATACACATAAACATCAAGTGACTCATTAATAAAAGCAGGTGATTCCACAAATAGATTGCCCCGCTCAATCGGATTAGGAAACACATTGTATTGAGAAATAGCAGCAGGTTCTACAGTTGACAAAGGAATCTGATCAACCAGCACTTCGAAATTTGGAATCCCGTAGCCCAGTTCATTATCTGGGGTCAAAGCTTGGCTACCCGCTTGCCGAATCTTATCCATAATCTCTACGTTCGTTGCATCTGGAAATGCTTGCCAGACTCCAGCCGCAAAACCCGAAATTAGGGGTGCTGAAAACGATGTTCCGTTAGAGCGCGTAATATTGCTTTTAGCATCTACTACTACGGTTTGCAAACCTAGCGCCGAAACATCGGGTTTGATACGACCGTCAGCCGTAGGTCCAAAGGAACTGAAAGAGACCCGGAAGCCTCCGGTACTTACTGCTCCTACGGCCAGAATATCGGGGGCATCGGCCGGCGGTGATACATAACGCCAGCGTCCGGCTCCTTCGTTTCCGGCACTTACTACACAAAGTATTCCTTTCGCCGTTGCCATTCGGGCGGCTCGGGTAATTGCGGCGGTTTGCCCGTCCAGGTCATTGTAGGTATAACTCATCTCAGCATCATCAAAAGTGGTGTACCCTAATGACGTACTGATAATATCAACTCCCGCACTATCGGCTTTTTCAGCGGCAAACAGCCAGTTATATTCTTCTATCCGATACTCAGAACCCGACTCTTCAGTGATACAGAGCATAACGTCGGCCGCGTAGCTACCCGCCTCTAAAATTCCGGACTGGTATGCTGCGATACAGGATAACGCTTCAGTACCGTGCTGGCCGTAGCGATATACATCAGGGCTATTACCTACAAAATCATAAGTCAGTTTAAGTTGATCATTACTGTATAGATGTTCAAAAAAAGAAGATTCATCAACCCCGCGAAAGCCACCATCAAATACCGCTACAAATACCCCTTCACCATTGTAGCCTCGAAGGTGCATCTCGCTAATGCCTAGCATTTGATTTTGTTCTTGATTAAGCAGTTGCTCCGTTCGTTGGTATCTCTTCGTTTTCTTTGACTTTCCGTAAGAAGCCCCGTCTGATGATTTACTACCTTGCTGATTTTTACGCCCCTCAGGTTTTACCATTTCGGCGTACAGCACATAGTCTGAGGTAAGTAGTTGCTCAACAATACTATCGGTGGCTACTACCAGTGCAGCATTAAACCATTTGGAAGTATAGATTACTTTAGCTCCTTGGGTTTCTGTTTCTTGAAGATAGTTGGGAGTTACCGGAAAGTCAGAAATGTCTACGGAAATATTTTGCTTCAGGCGTCGCTCAACAGCCCGCTCGGAAAGATATTCTTCCGGCTGACTTATTAAGAACTGGGCGGTATCCTTATCGGAAAAATAAAGCAAATATTGTTGAACCTGAGCAAATCCAGCAGTACTAAATAACCACAAAAAACTGAGCAATAACAGCGAATAGCGTAGTGTAGCGGACTTAGTCAATTTTTCCATAGGCGGTAAGGGTCTGCCGATAATCGCGACCGAAGTCAATGATAAATTGCCCTAAACAGTCTTCTTCGGCACAATACTCTAAGTTTACTGATTTCTTATAAAAAAGCCCTACATTATTCACGTAAGTTTCTGAAAAGATACTGTCACTTACTAATGAAGACACGTTGCTTTGCACCACGGTGATACTTTGATGTAGTAACGTATCAATAGTGCTTTCTATTTCCTTTGATAACGCCTCTGATGTAGTTTGTAGTTCGTAACGGTCGGCTGACTTTGCATTCAGGGCATTGCCATCCCATACCAACTCGCTGGTGAAGGGAAAAACTAATTTAACAAAGGGGGTATTATTTTCTACTACAACTGCCCGCTGCGTATTCACTCGGGCCGTCCAGACTGAATCTAGCTTCCACGATTGGTCAGGTAAAAACCGGGAAAACCGCTCTAATCGGTAGACTAATTCATTGCCTTGCCCGGGAAAAGAGTCGGTGATAACCTCTCTGAGCAAATAACGCTGAGTATCTGGTTCATTCAGCAGGCTGTACGAAATATCCTGAACAACATACTCCCGGAAACTACCTACTTCAACTGGGAAATAACTAAGACCTAACCGGGTGAATGAGGGTTCAGTGGTATCAGATTCGCAAGCAAGTAGACAGCAGACTACCGAAACCCACAGAAACGAGCGTAGCATCATCGAAGTAATTTGTGGTGTAAGGTAGTAAATACCCTACGAAACTAACCCAGCATGTGAGAAAAAACAGAAAAATGATAGGAACTTGAGACAAGAAGCTAGATAGACTCTCGTACCTGAAGGCTGTACTTTTGGAAAGCATCATAGAACTCAGCCCCTTCCAGTTTTACTCGCTCTAGAATGTAAACTGCGGCTAATAAATACGTTAGCTTTTCGCTAGCATCTTGTCCTTCTACTTCAAGAGCAAGGTCTTTACCCTCAACCAAAGCTTGTTCAGCTTCAACTAACTGATCTATTGTATAATTTTCAACTAATTTCTTAACTATATTTCTTTCCATCTAACCTTTAACACTACTTCTTTTAATCTAAAAATTAATATGTTCAATTTTTGAACCAAATTGCTTTTCTATTTAAAAAATTCTCATTTTGTTAGAAAATATGCAACCGATTGCACGTATTAGTATAGATAACAAAATGTGTTTTTGTTTTGTTTAATATTGTTTAAATAAAAATAAACGTAATTTTTACTAGTCTATGGCTCTCAAGACCACAGTGAAAGTAGGAAGCATTAATAATTTAAGCGACGCTCGCTATTGCGCGGGAATAGGTGTAGATATACTTGGATTTTGCTTTGAATCTAGCCACGAAAAATTCATCGAACCAACCACATTTTTAGCTCTCAGCGAATGGCTATCGGGGGTGCAATATATGGCTGAGTTCCCTACCTATTCCTTTCAGCAGATAGAAGAAACGCTGGCACTTTACGAAAAGGTGCAGCATATTCAAGCTGGCAATTCGCAAGAATTAACCTTGCTACAAACCAGAGAAGAATCCACCTCTTTTTTTCTAGAGGCAGATAACTACAGCTCACTG
>NZ_JBARYM010000329.1:0-2804 GCF_049647865.1 Tunicatimonas sp.
AAGCCAATAAGGTTGATGAAAAACGTACTACGAAAGCGTTTGAAATTACGATAAATGAGCAAAAAGGTGTGTCGGAGCATAAGTATTCAGATTTTACGAATAACTCTAGTTCAATTCGCATGCCATCCACGATAACGGGCTTCACTACCTCAATACTCCTGTTCACTGAACTATTATCTGTTCACTAGCGATCATATCTGTTCGGAATCGGACGTAGGTTTTCTATACTATTTACCGGATGAGGCCCGGCGAATTCCGGTATCTCCTCAATAGTAGGAGAAAGACCCTGTTCCACAGTGGCCGACATTCTCTTCGCGCATCCGGGGAGAGCGCGTTTCTTTGTGTCAATAACGCCAGCTAGTCAGATCGGCGCCGGAGGGGGCACCTTCTTTTATGCGCTCGAGGATCTTAGGGACGTACATGGTGTTGTAGCGGAGGCGGGAGATGGCATTAGGTTGTTCGGGATCGCCATTCCAGCAGTGTTCGGCTCCGTCGCCGTAGGCTACTTCGCCATCGTAGTGAGGGTTTTCGGTGTTCACTAAAAACTCTTCCATGAGCATCACCGCATTGTTGAGATAATAGTTATCCATATCGCCGCAGTAGATGTGAATTTTTCCCTGTAGTTCAGGGCCTAGCTTATCCCAGTCGCGTTCCAGAATATGGCGCAGATCGTAGTTTTCCCGCCAATAGCTCGCTACGCTAGGATTAATGGTTCCGGTCTTCTTGTTCCAGATAGGTTGGGGGTAGCCATTCGGGCCAGTCGGAGAGTACACTGCTTGCCAAATGTCCCACTGCTGTCCTGATCGGCTATTCGTGCCCAAAGCCAACTCTCGGTGGTTCATATCTTTTAACATCGAGCTTACATGCCCTAAATAATCTCGCTTACCCGGACGAGGGGTATTTTTATACTTGCTAGGTAGATAGTAAGCGTTGGTATCCTGATATATATCGACTACGGTGTACGCCCGAAAATCAATCGGATCGGGACAAGCAGCAAAGCAACCGTTGTACTCATCAGGATACATTACCTGAGCCGCTAATGCTTCCCAACCACCGGTAGAACCACCGTACAGAAAGCGGGCCCAGCCCTCGCCAATCCCTCGAAACTGCTCTTCAATATGAGGAATCAGCTCATGGGTAATGGCATCGCCGTAGGGTCCCAAATTAGCCGAGTTCACTGCGTATGAATCATCGTAGTACGGATTCTGGTGCTGAATCTCAATGATAATCATGCGAGGGAAATCCGGTCCCGTCCAGGTTTGATAAAAATCGTGAGCCTCTTGTTGTTGAATGCGGTTGTAGCCTTCCATTTGAAAGCGCTCGCTATAATCCGGCACCAAATCCGGGTCGGGTGGGTCTTCCCGAAAACCCCGAAAGGTGTAGGGAAAATGCCCATGAAAAACACAGATCGGATAACGAGCATCGGGGTTTTCATCAAACCCTTCGGGCAACAGCACATTCGCACCCAGATACATAGGTCGCCCCCAAAACTCAGTGAGTTTATCGCTCTGCATAGTAACGTGTTTGATGTACTTGGTATCTTCCGGTTTTTCTATTGGCGGAATTTCCTGATCTAACGTAATGTAGAAGGTTTCGTCATCTTCAGGATCAAAGGTCACTTTCTGAGGGATACTGTACAGATTGCCCGGTGAGCGGTTCCACACTTGCCCTTCGCCCTGGTCCATTGGTAGCTTCACTGTATGACCATTCGATAAATTGAATGTTTCGTACTTATGTAGCAGCGCCTGCACGTAGTACTCACCCGCTGGAATATCAGTCATATTCTCTAATGGATAGCCAAATACCGTGTCGCTGAAGAAGGCTTCCTTGCCAGGTTTTAACCCATTAATATCTATTCCGTACACCAACTGTGTATTTGGCCCATCATTCACCTGAAAGCGGGGTTCATCTTCGGTATTATCGGAGATCAAAAGCAGTAAACGTCCGTCTAATGGTTCTTCACTGAGGGATTCGGGAAACGAAACGGCAAATCGTCCTTCATCACCACAAGAAGAAAGTAAGAAAAGTAAAGCGATGCATAAACTTAGATGAGCTAAGGAATACTTCATGGGGTAGGTAGTATTTGTAAGTAGTGCGACATTGCGTGCTAGAGACGCTAAAATTAGTTAGCTATGTTACATTATTTTTCTTACAATCTCGAGATTTAGCAGGTAAAAACCTTTTTTTAACTAGCATTAGATCAATAGGATAGCACTTCTTTCCAGCGATTGGTTTCCGCAAAGGTTTTGATCGCTTCGTTGCGGGTAAGCAGCAATTCGGTAAAGTGGTTTTTCAGTACGGCGGCGTTCGCCCACCGGCCGAGTATTCCTAGGGGAGAAACAAAGCGAAATTTATCGGTCATCAGGGTACCTCCATCTAGTTCTTCAAAGTAGTGCTGATGCTCCATTGACTGGAAGGGCCCGCGAATCATTTTGTCGCAAAAGTAGTGCGGCCGTTCGTACTCAACCATCCGAACGGTCATGGTAAACCATTGCCCCAAGTGCTTCGCTCGCCAGGTTACCTCTTCATCAAGTTGCATCAGTCCCTCCGTTCGCCCACCAATAGCTTCCTCCCGCGTGTGTTCTACCGATTGTTTATGCAAGTCAATGCTGGTAGATAGATCAAAGCAGCGTTCTACCGGGGCAGCTATTCTGGTTTTAAGCGTAATTAGGGGCATGACAGCAATTAACAATGTGCAATTGAAAGGTGATAGTGGATAATGAGTGACGACTGATGAATAATGATTAATTGGGTTGGTCAATGCTATTGATCATCAGTAAGTAAGGAAAGGGTTAAAGTGAACT
>NZ_JBARYM010000330.1:0-2767 GCF_049647865.1 Tunicatimonas sp.
CATAAAAACCTTTCTACTCTTATATTTTATCCTGATCTTATTAAGATTTTTGCAGTCTTTATTCTGCAATTTTTACTTAATTCAATAATTTATTTTGTTATTGCATTTTACTTTTTCTATAAACTACACAACTACCTACGTTGAAAACCTACCGAACCTACTTCCTATTTCTGTTTTTGATAGTTTCTTGCACCATACCTCAATCAGAAACTGAAGAATCTCCCAACTTAATAGAGGTTGCCTTACAAGAAGGCACCAATTTAGCCGTCGCGCTATCACCCGACAAGCAAACGCTGGCTATTGATTTGCAAGGAACAATCTGGTTGCTTCCGGTCGATGGGGGAGAAGCGCAACCTATTACCGACCCACTGGGCGATTGCCACGAACCAGCTTGGTCACCCGACGGGCAGCAAATTGCTTTTCACTCGTACCGAGACGGGAACTATCATATCTGGACGGTTCAGCGCGATGGCAGTCAACTTCGGCAGTTGACTAATGGTCGTTATGATCACCGTGAACCCCACTGGTCACCCAACGGTGAGCACATTGTTTTTTCTTCCGATCGCAACGGTAACTACGACTTATGGGAAATAACTTTAGCCAATGGTGAAATAGCTGCTCTTACCCAAGACAATGCTAATGAGTATCACCCGGCCTATTCGCCCGACGGTTCCCAGATAGCTTACGTGTCTGAACAGGCCGATGGCAAGGGTATCTATACTTTTGATCGAGCGACGAGTGTCGTTGAGCAGATAGTCGCTTCTGATGCTAAATTAGCCTCACCAGCGTGGAGTCCCGACCAACAGAAAATTTCCTTCCTTCAGTATAGCGACGGAACGAGTAGATTGACCGTAGCCTTTCCAGTCTCGGGCGATTCAGCACAAGTACTTAGTGTAGATGAAGATGTTTTTCCATTCCGCGCCGCCTGGCAATCGGATAGTAGCTTTTTCTATACCAGCGATGGTAAAATCAAGCAGCGAGTTTTAGGACAAGAAGGAGCCAACACTATTTCTTTTGAAGCAACCGTAGCTCTGGAGCGACCACCTTACACTCGCAAAACCTATAATTTTGACGATACTGAAGCTCGCCCGGCTTTGGGTATAATGAATCCGGTAGTCTCCCCCGACGGCCAGTCCGTAGCCTTCGCTGCTTTAGGAAATATTTGGATACAGTCTATCGATGGAGATAGCGTTCAGGCTGTCACTGATGATTCATTCGTTGATATTGACCCAGCTTGGTCCCCCGATGGGAGCCAACTAGCTTTTGTATCAGATCGCGACGGGCGCATGAACCTATGGATGAAAAATTTAGCGACCGGGAAAGAGTCGCAGTTAACTGATTTAGATCAGGCCGTAGGTTTTCCTATCTGGTCGCCCAATGGAAAGCGTATTGCTTTTTATACCCGCGATGTTCGCAATGTTTGGGGCAGAGGGCAGTTACATTTGCTAACGGTAGCTACGGGTGAACTGCAATCGCTAGAAGATAGCTACTTCGTGCCGAGTAAGCCTACTTGGTCGCCCGACGGTTCAATGCTAGCGTTGATGGTATTGCAACCCTACTCATCGCGCTACCGCGAAGGAATCAGTCAAATTCTATACATTTCGCTTACCGATACCGTCCGTCGCTACGTTTCGCCCGAAGAAGACCGCACTCCCGCCATTCGAAATGCAAACGGGCCGGTTTGGTCACCTACCGGACAATCTATTGCCTACGTGCAAGACGGAGTACTGTGGCATATGCCCGTAGATGCAACGGGCGAGCCCTCGGATGAACCAAAGCAGCTAACTACCGAGCTAGCGTCATCACCAAGCTGGACCGCCGACGGAAAATCTATTGTTTACTTGGCTACCGATCAGCTTAAAAAGTTAGATATTTCATCGGGAAACGCTACTCCTATTCCAAATCTTCTTTCCTGGAATTCTGAGACTGCTACTGAAACTTATGTTATTCATGCCGGACGGGTATTCAATGGACTTGATTCCACCTATCAAAAAGATATGGATTTACTGATTGAGGGCAATCGGATAAAAACTATCCAACCTCACCGAGATAATCACGAAGGAACGGTGATTGATGCTTCAGATAAAACGGTTATTCCCGGTTTATTTGAAATGCACACTCACCAGCACGCCAGCGTAGGCGAACGGCTGGGTAGAATCTGGTTATCTTATGGCATTACTTCGGTGCGGGAACCGGGGGCTGACCCTTACGATGCGCTAGAACGGAAAGAAGCCTGGGCGAGTGGAGTTCGCCCGGGTCCCCGAGAATTTTTTACCGGTGGCCTCACCGATGGTAGTCGGATTTACTACGGTTTAGCTAACAGCGTGATTCACGGGCCACATATGGAGTTAGAGCTAGAGCGGGCCGAACGATTGGGCTACGATATGATTAAAACCTACGTACGAATGCCCGATTCGCTGCAAAAACGTATCACTGAAGCGGCTCACGAAATGGGCATTCCAGTTTCCTCCCATGAGATTTATCCGTCTACCAAGTACAACGTAGATGCAGTTGAGCACATCCGAGGTACCAGCCGACGGGGATATTCTATGAAGCAGTCGGAGCTGAAAAAAACCTACGATGACGTAGTACAACTGCTGGTAAAATCACAAATGAATATTACGCCTACCGTGGGGTTACAAGGCGGTTTTTATATTCTAGCCGACAAGCATCCCGAAATTTATCAGAATAGACAATTAGTGGCGCTGTATCCTGAGGACTATCGTGTTCAGTTACAAGCAGCTCCTCAACGCTTAAAAAAGCTTTT
>NZ_JBARYM010000331.1:0-2921 GCF_049647865.1 Tunicatimonas sp.
GCGTAATCTAGTAACCACTGCTCAGCGGTATAGTACGTTATCGGCACACTAATGACCACCGCAATTAGAACGAATGTAACCGTTCTTCTCCCTAGTAAAAGCACAATATCGCCCAGCTGGGCACCTAGTGTTTTTCTGATTCCAATTTCCTTAGTGCGATTAACGGCGGCGTAGTACATTAGCCCGAAGAAGCCCATCGTGGCTACCAGCATCGCGAGAACCGCAAAAATTCCGAACGAATTAGCGAACCGAGTGTCGCGGGTGTACTGCCGAGCGTAATAATCGTTCAGAAAGAAGTAGCTAAACGGATTGCCGGGAAATAGTTCTTCCCAAAGTTGTTTTACTTGGCGAAGTTCAGCATTAACGTTGTTCTCCGACAGTTTTAGATAGCAATAAGTTTGAGGGGCTTTATCTACTTCGAAGATAATTGGCTGAAAATCACGCTGTAGTCCGTACTGGTGAAAATTATCCACTACTCCGATGATGGTTGGGTTAGTGTTCATGCGGTAAACAACTGATTGATCTATTGCCTCCTCAGCCGACGCAAAACCAAGTAATCGGCAAGCCGCTCGATTTATTATGATAGCGTCTTGGTCGGTAGCGTACGCGGGATTAAACTCACGACCGGCAATTATCGGTATACTGAAATCCGAAATAAATTCGTAGTCAATCTGGGAAAAGTAGTAAGTACTTGCTTGATCCTGGCGGCTTCCAACCCTTCGTACGTACCCGCTGGCTTCGCCGTTAATCTTATTACCGGGAATAAAATTAGCGAGGGTGATATCACTAATAGCACTAAGCCGTTGGGCTTCAACCTTAAAGCTTTCTAACCGATTTATGTACGTCGAATCGTTCGCAACTCCTACACTGGGTCCGTTAATTACCAGCGTTTTATCAATACTAATACCCAAATCTTTATTCCTCATAAAATCCATTTGACTATAGAGGACAATAGCACAACCAATAACCAGAACCGAGACCACAAACTGGAATGTCACCAGTGATTGGCGAACTTTGCTAGGAGAGAGAAAGCTCCTTTCTCCAGTACGAATCATTCGTTGCGTGCTAAGGCGAGCTACAAAAAACGCTGGATACAAACCGGAAATAAGCGTTCCACCCACGGTGATGATTAAAGTAATTGCCCAAAATTGAGGGGTGGTTATTTTCCCAGTTAGGTCAACGTTTAGCGCATCCAGTAAAAAGGGATGAGCCAGTCCAATCAGGGCGGCAGCTAGAAATAATGCGAAGACGTTGAGTAAGAATGCTTCGGCCATTACCTGCCTAAACAGTTGGGCTGAGCTAGCCCAATAGATTTTGCGAACGCTTACTTCCTTTTGGCGCCGAATAGCTTGAGCCGTAAAAAAATTTATGTAATTGGTACCCGCTACAATCAAGATCAAAATTGCTACAGCGGCTAATAGCCAAGTATTCGCTTCACTCCCGTTACCCTTCAGTTCGTTCACCAGATTTGAAGTTAAGTGAATTTCCTGCATTGGTTGTAAACTAAGAGTGATGCCTCGGTCAGGACGATACTTATCTACAATGGTCGATAAACCGGCCGTAATAGTACTAACAGCAGAGGGTTCGGATAGCTTGAAGTAGGTATAGAAAGAATCGCCCCAGTTATCAAGTTCGTTTTCTAGATTGGAGTACTTGCTGAAGGAAACTAACAGATCAAAATCTAGGTGAGTGTTTGTCGGTAAGTCTTCAATTACGCCAGTTACAATATACGTGCTCCGGCTCTCGTATCCGCTTTCTTTCCAGGCACCGTAAGCACCATCGATTATAATCTCTTGACCAAGTGGGTCAGTTTCTCCAAAGTACTTTCGGGCTGCAGATGTGGTTAGCACTATTGCATTGGGTGAGGTTAGTGCCGTTTCCGGGGCACCGTAGAGAAAGTGAAAGCTGAAGATGTTGAAAAAGGTAGTATCCGCACCGATAATCTGATCTTCCCAAAATAGGTTTTCTCCGGCCTGAACTGCGATACTTTCACCCGCTTTATGCAACCGGCACGCTGTTTCTACCGATGGATAGGTCTGCCGTAGTTCCTGTGCAATCTGCGAGAACGTAGTCGCACTTTCGGTTATGACTGCTCCCTCCTGATAGCGATCGTGTTTGATTCGGTAAATGCTCTGATAGTCAGTATGAAATTTATCAAAGCTCCATTCGTGAGATAGATACTGAAAAATAAGGATACAAGAAGCTAATCCAATTCCCAATCCGATAATGTTGATGAGTGAGAAAGATGTATTAAACCGAATTCGCCGAAGAGCGAACTTAAAATAATACCTAATCATAAGCAGACTGTTAGCTATATTAAAAATACCGGATTTACCCTGGAAAGGCCGAATGATAGAAAGGCGAAGTAAACCAAGAACCTGAGAGAAATACTTCCACTGCGCCATTCGCCCACTCTGCTCTACGTTTCGCTGATACAACTCTTCCAAATCACCCTGGATTTCATCAACGTAGTCAGGATGGCAGAACCATTGGAACAAGCGTTGGGCTAGGCGTTTGATCATGAGAGTTTGAAGTCAAGGGCCAGTTTAGGAATAGATTCCCAGAGCGTGTTCCGAACGTCTCGGTTTTGCTGAAGAGCTAGCTTTCCGAAGGCGGTGATAACATAGTATCGCTTAGGTTTTCCGCCCCGTTGGGCATTCGCCTCACCTTGTCGCGATTCTAGGTACCCTTTCTTTTCCATGCGCTTCAACGCCGATTGCAAGGCACCCACGCTCACTTTTCGCTCAGCGCGTTCTTCAATGGCATCCTTAATGGCTACACCGTAGGCCTCGTTGTAGAGTACCCCCACAGTGAGCAATACAATTTCTTCAAATTCGCCTAATGAATATGTTTTCATACAATTTCCTATCGGTAGTATTGCAACTAACGAAAAACGGAACCAATTTCCTAATTGTAGTATT
>NZ_JBARYM010000332.1:0-13969 GCF_049647865.1 Tunicatimonas sp.
GGTCCGACTACAGGAATCCAAGAGTAACTCCAATCACTGCTACCTTTGTTAGAAATGGGTAAGAGTGCATGCATAACTCGGGGAGCGAGGTCACGAGCGGGATTAATGGCATAACCAGTAGTTCCCCCTAATGACATACCAATAGCAAAAACAACTAAACCTACCGGAAGGGCTCCGAGTGCGCCTAATCCAAATTCTACCTCCGAAAATTCGCTAGCCCTTAGTTCAGGGGGTGCAATAGATAAGGCAGCAAATACCAGTACAAACGTTCCAATAACCTCTGAAATAAAACTAGATGCTGTTTTGCGAATAGCCGGACCGGTAGCGAAAATAGCGAGCTTAGCTCCTGCATCGTCGGTAGCCTTAACGTGCGGGCGGTACATTAGCCACGCCAATGTAGTACCGGTGGCTGCTCCCAACATTTGCGCTAGTACGTATATTGGAACTTTACTCCACTCAAATACCCCCGCCGCGGCCAGTCCCAAAGAAACTGCTGGATTAAGATGGGCACCACTGTAGGGGGCCACCGTAAAAACAGCAACAAATACAGCCACACCCCAGCCAGCCGTAATTACAATCCACCCAGCGTTGTTTCCTTTTGTTTGGTTTAGTACAACATTGCACACTACGCCGTTTCCTAACAAAAGTAATAAAGCTGTTCCAATGAATTCGGCAGTAAAATTATTCATTATTAGGTTAGTTTAGAATATAGCCGGAAGATACTTCTTGGTATTGAGCAATCTGTTCTTTTTGCCAGCTTTCGTCTTTGCGAAGTATTTCGGCCATCATCTCAGCTACTACCGGAGCCATCTCCTGACTGGCGCGAGCATTGAGTAGTAGACAGCGGGTGCGGCGAGCCAAGAAATCCTCTACCGTTCGGGCCATCTCGTGTTTAGCGGCCCAAACTACCTGGGCTTTAATGATGGGTAGATCAGGGTGAATTTTATCCCCTAATTTAGGTTTACGATCTACTAACTTACGGATTGCGATAGAATCTGAGCCGTAAAACCACAGTGGATTAGTCGGATCAACATTTTTTAACCAGCCCCGGATACGTAAGTCTTTGGTTGTTGATTCCTGATCCTCTAACCCAGCAATTAAGGCCGCCTTATCTACGGCATCTTGCCCCATTTTACGGTACGTAGTCCATTTCCCGCCGGTAATTGTAACCAACCCTGAAACAGAAACAATGATCGAATGACTTCGAGAAATTTGCGCTGTACTCTTTCCTTCCGACGGTTTAATTAATGGTCGTAATCCAGCAAAAACGCTCAGTACATCCTCTCGTTTCGGATCTTTAGTCAAGTATTGAGTAGCGTGATCAAGAATAAATTGAACTTCTTCTTCTAAGGCTCGAGGCTCGAGCGTTACATCGGCAACTGGGGTATCAGTAGTGCCAACAACTACCTTATCGTTCCAGGGTACGGCAAAGAGCACCCGACCGTCGTCAGTTTTAGGAACCATGATGGCTGATTCCCCGGGTAAGAATTTTTTATCGAGCACTACATGCACTCCCTGGCTTGGCTGTATAATGTCTTTGGCCTCGGCATCATCCATTTGAATAATATGGTCTACAAAAACTCCGGTGGCGTTGATAACTACCCTACCGTCGATCTGGTACGATTTACCGGTTTCAATATCCTCCGCTATCACTCCCGAAACCATGTCGCTGGTTTTCAGAAGGCTTGTTACTTTCATATAGTTAAGCAGCGTTCCTCCATTATCAGCACAGGTTTGCGCCAGATTAACCGCTAAACGAGCATCATCAAATTGGCCATCGTAATAAATCACCCCGCCCCGAAGACCATCTTGCTCAACCGTTGGTATCTTCTCAATTGTTTCTTCTTTGGTGAGACTCTTAGAAGGCCCTAGTCCTAATCTACCAGCTAGCACATCGTACACTTTCATGCCTACGGTATAGAAGGGGCCACCCCACCAGTCGTAGGTTGGAATAACAAACGCTTGGTTATGTACTAGATGAGGAGCATTTTGCATCATTAGTCCTCGTTCGTGTAGTGCTTCTATTACCAGTGAAACATCGCCCTGTTGCAAGTAGCGTACCCCACCGTGCGCCAACTTAGTGCTCCGGCTAGAAGTGCCCTTGGCGAAGTCAGCTTGCTCTAGCAATAAGGTAGAATAGCCCCGTGTAGCAGCCTCAATCGCAGTTCCTAGGCCAGTAGCCCCGCCACCAATAATAATTACATCCCAAACACTTTCGTAAGACTCCAGCGTTTCCAACATACTATCTCTGTTCATTCTGCTCATAGGTATCTCTTTGTTCTTAATCTTTTGCCCAGTTCTTTGATCTTCCTACCGCATCGTCCCAGCGGCTCAATAGGGTTTCGCTATCAAATCCTGAAGTAGGTTCAAAGGTTTTATCAACGTCCCACTGGTCTTTCAGTTCGCTAATATCTTTCCAGAATCCGACAGCTAGTCCGGCTAAATAAGCGGCTCCTAAGGCGGTAGTTTCCATCACTTGGGGACGAACAACCGAGATATTTAGAATATCTGCTTGAAACTGCATGAGTAAGTTGTTGGCCGATGCTCCACCGTCTACCCGCAATTCTTTAAAGGGAATTTGAGAATCTTTATGCATCGCTTTCATTACATCGGATGTTTGGTATGCCATACTCTCGATGGCTGCTCGGGCAATATGTCCCGCTTCCGTACCCCGGGTGAGGCCAACAATTGCTCCCCGGGCATATTGATCCCAGTGGGGAGCGCCCAAACCAGTGAGAGCCGGAACCAGATAAACGTCGCCATTATCGTCAACTGATTTAGCCAGTTGTTCTACTTCCGAAGAAGATTCAATGATCTTAAGGCCATCTCGAAGCCACTGAACAATGGCACCCGCTACGAATATGCTTCCTTCCAGGGCGTAGGTGGTTTTACCGTCAATCTGCCACGCAATAGTTGTTAACAGGTTGTTTTTTGATTGAATAGGTTTCTCACCGGTATTCAGTACTGCGAAGCATCCGGTGCCGTAAGTATTTTTCAACATGCCAGGTTCCGTGCAAAGCTGACCAAACAAAGCAGCATGCTGATCTCCAGCAATACCACCCAGTGGAATTTCTCCTCCAAATAGGCTAGAATCGGTTTTTCCGTAGTCCTGACTACTAGGAACCACTTGCGGTAGCATACTCATCGGAACGTCTAATCGTTTGGTGATGGTGCTGCTCCACCAAAGTTTATGGATGTCGTACAGCAGGGTTCGACTAGCGTTGGTTACGTCGCTGATATGCAACTGTCCGCCGCTTAACTTGTAGATGAGCCAACTGTCAACCGTACCGAAAGCTAGTTCGCCCCGCTCGGCTTTTTCTCGAGCACCTTCCACGTTATCTAAAATCCACTTTACCTTAGTACCACTGAAGTACGCATCAGCCAGCAAGCCGGTTTTTTCTCGGATGGTATCTTCAAAACCTTCTTCTTTGAGCTGGTCACAAAACTGAGCGGTGCGACGGTCTTGCCAAACGATGGCGCGGCAAATGGGTTTACCGGTGTCCCGATCCCATACTACGGTAGTCTCGCGCTGATTCGTAATCCCAATAGCGGCAATATCACTAGCTGAAGCTCCGGCTTTTTTCAGTACAGCTTGGGCTACGCTTAGTTGCGACTCCCAGATTTCTTCGGCATCGTGTTCTACCCAACCAGGGCGGGGGTAGTGCTGCTTAAATTCTTGCTGAGTTGCGTAAGCAATATTGCCTTGGTGATTAAACAAAATTGCGCGGGAACTGGTGGTGCCCTGATCTAGGGCTAGAATATATTGGGCCATGGTGTAGTGTTGTTGATGCCTAAAAATAAAGGAAAGCTAAGGGTTTCCCCAATCCTACTTCTATTAATTCGCCATTTGGCTTCCAGTGTAGTAAAAATCCGAAGAGAACTTCAGTTTTTCAGTGTCAACTCAGTACATTTGATACATCTCTCTACTGTAGTATTTTTTGCTGATCGTTATGAAAGTATTTTTCTTCCTCTCTGTACTGCTGATAAGTCACATTTCATTGTTCGGCCAGGTTTTACGCGATATAGATCCAATGATTACCGATCGGCCCGGACAGGGAACCGATGCCCCAGCGGTAGTAGAACCAGGTCATGTGCAGGTTGAGATAGGGTTTCTATATCAAGATGATCCAAATCCTCGTCAGGAGCTTTTTCTGTATCCTAACACCTTGGTAAGAATTGGATTAATTGAGCGGTTTGAATTACGGGTAAGTGCTGATCTGTTTCAAGAAGGTTTGGGGGATGTAACGTTTGTTTCACCGATTACACTAGGAACAAAAATTGGAATTACCGAAAATAGAGGAATTATCCCTCAGTCAGCACTGATCGCAAATATTACCTTACCGCGAGAAGGGCCGCTTGAAGTATTTAATCCGATTGCTACCCCCGAACTGCGCTTACTGATGACGCACGCGCTCACCCAAAACGTATCTTTAACGACCAACCTCGGAATTGCTTGGGAAGCTGATCCAATCATTATTCGCTATCCTAATCATTCTTACGCCGCTTCATTAGATATTAGTTTGAACGATTATTTGGCTGCTTTCGGTGAATTCTATGGTTTCTGGTCCCAGCTAGACCATTCTCATCTTTTTAATTTGGGTGGCACGGTGCTACTGCTACCTGATTTACAACTGGACGTATCAGGAGGGGTTGGGATTAGCGAAAACGCTCCCGACTATTTTGTCAGTATTGGGGTTTCAGTACGCTTCTAAAGCAATCGCTATGTTTTTAACTCCGAATGGCTACTACCGGATTTAGCCGAGAGGCAGTTATAGCCGGAACAATTCCTGAGATAATACCAATAGTGCTAGATACTATTAGTCCGATTAGAATATTAGGTAGCGTAAGCTGAAGTTCTAACGATCCTATAGAAATAAATGTAGCCAAATAGACCAGAATCATTCCTACCGTTCCCCCAATCAAACTCAAAAAAGTGGCTTCAAACAGAAATTGTAGAAGTATAAAATAATTCTTAGCACCCAGCGATTTCTGAATACCAATAATATTGGTGCGCTCTTTTACTGATACAAACATAATATTAGCAATGCCGAAGCCACCGACTAAAATAGAGAAACTACCAATAATGCCTCCGGCAATACTAATGACATTAAAGATATTGTTGACCACTTCGGCAAAAGCCTCTGGGCGATTAATAGCAAAATTATCGTCTTGACGAGGTCGCAATCCGCGCCGACCGCGCATTAAGCCGACTACTTCAAACTCTAGTTCTTTCAACCCTTCATCGTCTTCGAAACCCTTTAACCCTAATGTAGAGCCAACCCCCCAGCGGCTCCGACTAGCGTATAGCTTTAAGAAGCTCTGATAAGGAATATAGCTAGTATAATCTGCACTGGGCGCATCTATAATATTTCCCCCTTGCTCGGTAAGCACTCCTACTACTACAAATTTTAACCCCTTAACTTCTACTACTTTGCCCAGTGGGTTGCTCATTGGGAACAGCGACTTTGCGATTTCTGAGCCGATAATAATTACATTTTGAGCAAATTCGGTTTCGCGAACCGAAAAATAGCGACCTTGATTGATATCAACTTCAAAAACTTGGTTATACTGATAAGAAGCTCCAATTAAGTTGACTCCCCCAATATTACTGTTTTGGTGCTCTACAGTAAGATTACTACGGTCAGCAAAAATACACATAGCTGAAGCTTGACTGACGTTAGCTTGCAAAAACTCAAATTCATTAAGTGTTGGTTGAGGCCGGTTCACGTATTTCCACCAAGGGTAATTATCTTGAAACAGCCAAGGCCATTTTTCTACTCGAATTACTTGATCGCCCAGAAAGTCTAAACTGTCACGAATGTTGCGTTCCAGCGAGTCAATAAGAGTGAAAACCGCAATGATAGCGAATATACCGATGGTTACTCCCAAGAGAGAAAGCGTTGTACGAAGTGGATTGGAACGAAGTGCGTCCCAAGCGGAGAGGAGACTTTCATAAATTAAACGAGGAACCAACAGGCGAGAAGCTTTCATAGTGCGATTTTACAAAACTATAATCTTAAAAAAATGGAACTCAATACTTTTTACCAAACGTTCCATTCCATTAGAGACAAATATCTATCTTTGCTACTGGCTTAAAAATTCAACCACATATTATTGTAACTACTATAACTGTCCATGAAGCTATCGGAATTTAAGTACAAGTTTGACGAAAAAGACCGCGAAAAACTGATTGCATTGCATCCAGTCGAAAATCGCGATGAGTCCCGCCTCATGGTCATTCACCGTGATACGGGAGACATTGAGCACAAAGTCTTCAAAGACATTGTTGATTATTTTGACGAAGGTGATGTCTTCGTAGTAAATAATACGAAAGTATTTCCTGCCCGGTTGTACGGAAACAAAGAAAAGACGGGGGCAGAAATTGAGGTGTTTTTGCTTCGGGAGCTAAATCCTGACATGAACCTCTGGGATGTGCTAGTGGACCCGGCCCGCAAAATTCGGGTAGGAAACAAGCTCTATTTCGGCGAAGGCGAACTGGTAGCTGAAGTAATTGATAACACAACTTCCCGCGGGCGTACTATTCGCTTTTTGTTCGAGGGTGAGCGAGATACCTTCTATGAAATGATTAACACGCTTGGTGAAACTCCGCTACCTGACCACTTTAAAGAACGGCGAAAAGTAGAAACTAAGGATCGTGAGCGTTTTCAAACCATTTATGCGGAACACGTAGGTGCCGTGGCCGCCCCTACTGCTGGTCTGCACTTTACCAAGCAGTTACTTAAGCGGCTGGAGATTAAGGGGATTGATGTTGATCCTATCACCCTCCACATTGGTTTAGGAACCTTCCGCGATGTAGAAGTGGAAGATCTAACCAAACACAAAATGGATTCGGAGAACTACCGAATTACAGAATCTACGGCTACTTCAGTGAATCGGGCTTTGGATGAAAAGAGGCGGGTTTGTTCCATTGGTACTACATCTATGCGAGCACTGGAATCTTCGGTTTCGGCTAGTGGACGGTTGAAAGAGAATGAGGGTTGGACCGATAAATTTATTTTTCCTCCTTACGAATACAAAATTTGTAACGCGCTAGTGACCAACTTTCATTTGCCTCAATCCACTTTATTAATGATGGCCGCGGCATTTGGGGGTTACGATTTAATTATGAAAGCCTATGAAATTGCGGTGAAAGAAAAATATCGATTCTTTACCTACGGAGATGCTATGCTAATCATTTAATGCTGTTGGCGACAGAGCAGGCAGCCGTGATTGTCGCCGGGGGGCAAGGCTCCCGGATGCAGTCAGATATCCCCAAGCAGTTTCTACTGCTGGCGGGAAAACCGCTGCTGCATCATACCTTAGAAGCATTTTATCGGTACAGTGCATCTTTGCCAATTTGGGTGGTATTACCCGAAGATGAACACGCTCGCTGGGCTAATTTGTGCCGAAAGCACCATTGTACGGTACCTCATCAGGTAGTGAGTGGGGGAGCGTGTCGCCCGCAATCGGTAAAAAGTGGAGTCTCTCGGCTTCACCCTGAAAATAGCCTAGTCGCTATTCACGATGGTGTACGTCCGTTAGTCACTAGTCATATTATCAAAGAATCTTTTGCGGTAGCCGAAAGAGAAGGTTCCGCTATTGCCAGCGTGCCTCTAAAAGATTCACTTCGTAAGATGAGTGGCAAAGGATCAGTCGCTCAGAACCGGGCTGATTTTCGCTTAATGCAAACCCCCCAGACTTTTCGTTTAGCGTGGTTGTTAGAAGCCTATCAGAAGCTAGATTCTATTGATGACTTCAGCGATGAAGCTAGTATGGTAGAAGCTGTCGGCCGACAAGTGACGCTTTTCAGCGGGGACTACCGAAATATTAAGGTAACTACTCCGGAAGATATGCTGGTAGCGGAAGCCCTTCTAATGCAGAAGGGTTTCAAATAGAAGTATTAGATTGTTAGTATTCGTCTTCGTTAAAAAAGAAGTCTTCTTTAGTGGGATAATCGGGCCAGATTTCTTCAATATTCTCGTAGGGTTGCCCATCATCTTCTAACTCTTGCAAGTTCTCGACAACTTCTAATGGCGCACCGGAGCGAATGGAGAAATCGATAAGCTCATCTTTGGTAGCCGGCCAAGGGGCATCTTCTAAATAAGAGGCAAGTTCTAATGTCCAATACATACTTATCAAATTTTCTGTTTGACGTTGAATTCAGGAATGATGAATAATAAAATGTTATAGTTAATTCAAAAGAAAATTGTCAATTTTCTTACCAAAGAGAGCTTCAAAATGGTAATAAACTTCTAATTCAATTACGTGGGAAAGATATTCCTCGAAAAAAAAGTTTCATTATGCCTTACAATTTCTTATAAGTATTTATCTAAATCGTTTTGTAACTGTTCTAATAGCTCTTTTTTTACTTGAAGTTTCCTCATCTGCGACCGGAGGCGCCCGGCAGCTCGGCGATCATCTTCTGAAAAGCTACGAGTATCACGACTAGTAAGTAAGTGTTGGTTTTCCGCTTTAGACCGGGCTAATTCTTCCTCATCGCGAGAGATAAGTCCACTGAGTAACGGAATTTTCTGCTGAAGTTGTTCAGCCGCGTTGAGATACGAATGATCGGGGTTACGGTTAGCCACGAGCTTATCAAGAAAGTTGATCTCCAATGCTTTCTCGCAGGTATAATTGAAAGTTTCGGTAAGCTCAATAGAACGTTCGCGAGAAATCCGTCCCGACTGCTTCCATTCCATCCGAAGTTGTTTTACTTCTTCGTACATATTATCCTTTTCTTTACCAATTAAATCTTTGGCCTTCGAAATTAGCTCCTTCTTACGCGACATAGCCTCTTCTGGGCTCATGTAGCTAGACTGCCCACCGTACCGGTTACTCCCCGATCGGTCACGATCGTATCCACCACCTCGATTGCGATCAAAGCCACCCTGTCGCCCGCCGTACCCACCGCCGGATCGGTCGCGGTCGTAACCACCTTGCCGGTCGCCGTACCCGCCGCCAGAGCGGTCATATCCACGTGACTGGTAATCTCCGTAGCTATCGCTGCGAAAGATTTTGTTAGTCAGCGATTTGTGATTTCTAAATAACTTGGAATACTGAAAACTAGGAATTTTTCCAACTTCTCGCCAAGCGGCCTGTAACTCTTTAGCTCGCTCTCGAGCTTCTTGCTTATCAGGGGCGCGTAACAAATGATACAAATCATTATTAATTTCTCGGTAGCGTCTCATTCGGTCGTACATCATCTGCTTACGCTCCTCAAAGAACTGCTTACGCCGCTGAAAGAAGTTATCTAAAATTTCATTAAACCGACCTTCAATCTCTTCTTGGTACTCTTCATCTACCGCTCCGGTTTTAATCCATTTTCCTTTTACCTCCTTTAGCTGATCAGCGGCCTCCTGCCAGTCGGAACTAAACTCGAAGGGTTCGGCTTCGGCAATCAAAGCCCGTTTGATTTCCAAGTTCTTAATCCGGTTTTGAGTAATAATTTCTCGAAGCTTTTCTTCTATGGTATCAAGCCGAGTGTACAATTGAGTATATTCACCTAAAGCATCAAACTTGGCTAAACTTTCTCGCATATGAATCAGCTTCATCAGGTAAGAACCTTTATTTTCTGATTCTTCAACAGATTGTTCCAACTGAGCCACTTTATTTTCAGCCATAGTAAAACGATCCTCAAAATATTTAATGGTTGATGCCTCGCTTTCGCGTACTTCGCCAATTTCGCGTGCAGGGTATTCAAGAAAGGCGTTTCGGTAAATTTTACCGTCTTGAATGAATCCGAATGGTGTGGTTGCCTGATCCAATGTTCTAAGGGTTTAAAGTTGACAATGCCGGAGATTAGATAAACCGGAATTTGATGAATAGTTATTGATATTTGTGGTTTTAATTTACTATTGTTCGCAATGATTACGATTTTTCAGAAATTACGCAAAAATATTATTTAATTACCGATTATCTGAGAATAGCTAAAGCCTATTATTATCTAAACGAAGAAAATTCAGAATGTTAAACTATGAGTGACGAAAAAATCATTTTTTCTATGGCCGGGGTCACTAAAACGTATCCCCCACAAAAACAAGTCCTAAAAAACATCTACCTATCTTTTTTTTACGGGGCTAAGATTGGAGTGTTGGGTTTAAACGGATCAGGTAAATCTTCCTTGCTACGAATTATTGCTGGAGTAGATCAGGAGTACCAAGGCGAAGTAGTGTTTTCACCTGGTTATTCAGTAGGAATGCTAGAGCAAGAACCGGCGCTTGATCCTGAAAAAACTGTTAAGCAAGTAGTAGAAGAAGGAGTTGCCGAAACGGTTAGTTTACTCAAAGAGTTTGAAGTCATTAATGAGAAGTTCGCTGATCCTGCGGTATTAGAAGACCCAGATGCCATGCAAAAGCTGATTGATCAGCAGGCGGTAGTGCAGGAAAAACTCGATCATGCTAACGCCTGGGAGTTAGATAATAAACTAAATCAGGCGATGGATGCACTACGAACACCACCGGAAGATGCAGTTGTGAAAAATCTTTCAGGTGGTGAAAAGCGACGAGTAGCCTTGTGTCGGCTCCTACTTCAGCAGCCCGATGTACTATTATTAGATGAGCCTACTAATCATTTAGACGCTGAGTCAGTTCACTGGCTGGAGCAGCACCTGCGTCAGTATAGCGGCACCGTGATTGCCGTAACTCACGACCGCTATTTCCTAGATAATGTTGCTGGTTGGATTCTAGAGTTGGATCGGGGCGAAGGTATTCCATGGAAAGGTAATTATTCCTCTTGGTTAGAGCAGAAGCAAAAGCGACTAGCTGAAGAAGAAAAGACTGCCTCTAAACGCCAAAAGACACTAGAGCGCGAATTAGAATGGATTCGAATGACCCCTAAAGGGCGACATGCCAAAGCCAAAGCGCGACTAAATGCGTACGATAAACTATTAAGTGAAGAAGGGCAAGAAAAAGAACAGCGGTTAGAATTATATATTCCGTCGGGCCCTCGGCTAGGCAACAAGGTAATAGAAGCAGAAGGCTTAGCCAAAGCGTACGGTGATAAGGTACTGTTTGAGGATCTTACTTTCTCATTACCTCCCGCAGGTATTGTGGGGGTAATTGGTCCGAATGGTGCTGGAAAAACAAGTCTGTTCAAACTAATTACGCAACAAACAAAACCTGATCAAGGGGAAATCGAAGTAGGTTCATCGGTAAAGTTAGCTTACGTCGACCAGGAACATGATAATCTGGAATCAGGTAAAACCGTCTGGCAGGTTATTTCAGAAGGAAATGAACTGATCGATTTAGGGGGAAAGCAGATGAACTCGCGAGCCTATGTTAGCCGGTTCAATTTTAGCGGCAGCGATCAAGAGAAGAAAGTTGGAAATCTATCAGGTGGAGAGCGTAACCGGGTACATTTGGCTATGATGTTGAAGGAAGGGGCAAACGTACTGTTGCTGGATGAGCCGACTAACGATTTGGATGTAAATACGCTACGAGCCCTTGAAGAAGGGCTTGATAACTTCGCTGGATGTGCTGTTGTTATCTCGCACGATCGGTGGTTCCTCGATCGGATTGCTACGCATATTTTGGCATTTGAAGGAGATTCTCAAGCATACTGGTTTGAGGGGAATTACTCGGATTACGAAGAAAATCGACGTGAGCGCTTGGGTGATACTCAACCTCAGCGTATTCGCTACAAAAATATTATTGGATAAAAGAAAGGCTGAACGGAGCGGTTCCCCTCCGAGACCGAAGATAGATGCATTTCCTGGACGAGAAACCGGATAAAGTCAGACGCAGTGGGCTTGGAGTAAGTACCATTATCTCATGGTGGTAGCCGTCACAAAAATGAGTAGTGAATAGCTTGGACTCAGGTACAAAGCGTTGGAAGTAGTAAGCTTATTGCTTCGCACCAAGTTCCCTGATCTTAGCCATTTAAAATTGAACTATCGAGCAATTGAGTCCTATGTAAGATTTACCTTTTTCTTCGTTTAGTTAGGAGCGTAGGTTTGACCAAATTTACCTGGAAAAAACGGCAAATATGATGAAGCTATTAACATTATTACTATCTGGAGTACTTTTTTTTTCTACTACAATTTCGTTGGCTCAAGAAATTGACTATTCTGAAATAGATCTACACGCTCGTCAAGCACCCAAAAAATTTCATCAGGATTTAGATAAGCTCATCAAGTATTTAATAAAACCTGCTAATAACGATTACGAAAGAGTACGATCATTCTATAGTTGGATTGCGGAAAATATCGCTTACGATATACAGCTTTTTAGAAACTATCGTCCTTCAAGCTATCAGCCACTGTCGCCAACTGATGTTTTAAAACAACGCAAAGCAGTATGTCAAGGATACGCTGAACTGTTGCAAGAAATGTGTCGGCAAGTTGGTATTAAGAGCTATGTAGTCGGAGGCTACAGTAAGGGTTTCGGTTACGTACCCAAAGCAAAATTTACAGTGGCTGACCATGCCTGGAATGTGATCTCAATAGAAGGCAATTGGTACTTGATCGATGTTACTTGGGGAAGCGGGGGCATTAACGAAAAAATGAAGTTTGTCAAGCAGTTCAATGAGTTGTACTTTCTGACTGATCCTAAAGTATTCGTTCTTAACCATCTGCCGTTAGCGCCTATGTGGCAATTACTGGACTGTCCGGTTCCAATGAAAGCTTATGCTCAAGGTGAGAAGCAGATTAAAGAATATCTAAACCAAAATGTAGGCAGATGCGCGAACTATAGCAAACAAATAGAAGAGTTTGAACAAAAGCCTAACGAAGAGCAGGTCTTCTTTGCTGCCAAAATGGCGTATGAATTTAATCCGGATAATCCGGTGGTATTGGCGCGAGCTTATATGGATGAGGCTAATCAGCTGATGAGTAGTATTCCTCGCCAGCTCAGTTCTAGAGAGTCTATTATTGAGGCTACTAATACGCAAGAAACTGCCTTAAATTACTTGCAAAAAGCCCAAGAGTTAGTGAAAAAAGTTAAGGATAAAAGTGCCGATCATGAAAAAAAGTTAATTTCTAACAATATTAGTACCAGTGAGCAAAATCTCAAAGGGTTAAGAAATGCTATTAAATAAGTATAATTTTTACGTAAAAGCTTTAGCCAACGATAGCGATGCTTAACGTAAAACTACTGAAGGTTTGTTGTTTTATCTGATTCATCTAAGAACAATAGAACGTGATTTGAGATAGGGCAGGGGACGAGTAGTGTAAGGATATGTATAAACTTGAAGTATGATGACCAAGAAGCCTTGTGGGTGACAAAAAAAAGCAAGTGTTAAAAACGCTTGCTTTGTAAGATTAACAATAATAGTAGTACGATTTTAGGCTTGATCAGCTTCAAACTTAAATTCTCGAATCTGGCTTAATGCACCTCTAATTAGAATAAGTTGCTGATTCACTATTTCTTCAATATAGCTAGGCAAATGACCATCCAATGTACCAGTATATTTCTTAATTGCATGCTCTTCACCACGTTCACATTCAGCCAAAATGGCTTCATCATCGTCTTTACTGAGTGACTTTTTGAAGTCTATCCAAGTTCGATGAATTTTGCTAGCCAACGAATCTTTTACCTCTGCTGAATCGCGGTAATCCTTATGAAGAACTTCTTCAACTTCACCACGAAATAGCGCACGTTGTTGAGATAAGCGATATAATATAGTTTTAAGTTCTTTAGAATTAATATTTTCAGAAGCTTCTTTGTAACCCTTCTCACTTTCTTGATTAACTTGAATAAGATCGTGTAGTGAGTCTATTATCTTTTTATTACTCATAAAATCTAATTATTTAAAGATGAAAAATTTGATGTGGATAAAAGTAAAAAAATCAAATTTTACTGATAATTTTTTGCACTTCATCCTTCGTTTTACCTAGCTTTTTTTGAAGCTTTCCCAGTAGCTCATCTTCTTTTCCATCTTGATAAGCAAGGTCATCATCAGTAAGCGACCCATATTCCTGCTTTAGTTTACCTTTCTTCTCGTTCCAATTTCCTTCTATTTTATAGTCATTCAT
>NZ_JBARYM010000333.1:0-4235 GCF_049647865.1 Tunicatimonas sp.
ACATCGACTACGACGACAATGACGAGCGGATGATTCAAGACTTCTTTGAGCAGTTTACCGAGATGTACGAACGAGCTGGTTTCACCGACATCCAGACCCGCGATACCGGTCAGGCACCCGGGCTGGACATCCACGAGATCTGCGGAGTACGTATGGGCAAAGACCCTAAAACCTCCTTACTCAACAAGTGGAACCAACTACACGCTTGCCCCAATGTATTTGTTACCGACGGTTCATCCATGACCTCCACCAGCACCCAAAACCCTTCCCTCACCTACATGGCCTTCGTCGCCCGCGCCGTGGACCATGCTGTGAAGGAGAAGAATAAACTGAATTTGTGATTTAGATTAAAAAATTCCCAAAGCACCACCCAGGGCGGTGGCTAAGCCTAGAAAACTTAGAAAACCCATAATGTCGGTGACGGTAGTCAAAACAATAGACGAAGACTGAGCGGGGTCTTGGCCGACCGCTTTCAAGACGATAGGAACTACCGCCCCCGAGAAGCCCGCGATCACCATTGATAGTATCATGGATGTACCAATGACCAAGGCGATTCCGAATGATGAGGCCCAGAAGTAGGCGATGAGGGCAGTAGTTAAAGCTATGGCAACCCCGTTGATAAAGCCAACCGCTACTTCTTTCTTCGCTACGCGCCACCACTGGTCCGTTTGAATTTCACGCAGAGCCAGTCCGCGTATGGTCACCGCCAATGCCTGAGAACCGGTATTGCCCGATTGCCCCGCCACTACCGGAAGAAATACGGCTAGCACTGTAACCTGGGCAATAGTCTCTTCGAACATGCCCACGATAGAGGCTGCTAAAAAGGCGGTAACTAAATTGATCTGTAACCAGGGCAAGCGCTTCTTAACCGCAAACCAAGCACTGGATAGGGCGCGCTCCTCTCTACCCGCTCCAAACATAGCCAATACATCTTCCGAAGCATCTTTTTGCGTAGCGGCTATTAGAGTCTCGCTGCGAATAACGCCCAGCAAATTGTTGTCTAGATCAACTACCGCGAGGTTGATAATTTTTCCTTCCTCAAAGAGCTTCACCGCTTCCTCAGCCGGAGACATGACCTGAATACTTTCACTTGGCTCCAGTAGCTCTTCTAGGGTGGTACTCAGGGATGATATGGCTATATTCTGGATAAAGACCCTACCCAGCAATGTACCGGCAGCACTGGTCACGTATACACTCAGCACTTTTCTATCACCTATTTTCCGTAGCTTCTCTAGTACCTGATCTACCGTGGTGGTAGGGCTAAACGTGATGATCTGGGTATCCATCAGGTAGCCCGCGGCCTCCGGGGGATAGGTCAGCGTCTCCCGAATGGCCTTTGACTTATCATCGGGAAGGAGTTCAAGTTTGCGCTCGATAGTCGTGGGGCTGGCTCGAGACAGTAGCTTCGCCGCCGAGTAGGTATCTAGTGCCTCGAAGACAGTCAAAAACCGTCGATCGTCTAATGCTTCCAGCACCTTAGATTGCATATCGGGGGCCAGGTTTACTAGTACTTCTTGGGCTGGATCTACCGGTTGAGTCCGTAGATAATCAAGCACTTCCTCTGGGCTTAACGTATTAAAAATGCTGGTTGCTTCTTCGGGAAACCGTTGAATGTACGTATTGGCTAATTTACGTTTAATAGCAGCTATTTCCATAGTGGTGTACGGTTTTAAGATTTTGTTTGGTGGTCGGTGCCCCCGAGCAGGCCAGTCAGCCCGACTAAGTAGAGGTCTCCTAATGCACTGCCGGCTTTTACTTCTAACCGGTCGGTGCTGACACTGGTCAGTGTTAGCTTGGATAGGGTGCCGCGCGAAACAATCCCCAATACCTGATTCTCGGCGTTCACCACTGGTAGGTATACCATAGCATCATCCCAATGCTCCAGTACGTCCTTTACCGACATGGTGGCAACAACTGTGGATGGCGCGGGCTTCATAATTGAGTGGATAATCTTCTCCGGGCTGTTAGATAATAGATCGGTTGCTTCCAGGTAGCCAACTAGCATCTTTTCTTTACTAACCACAAACATCTGCGGCTGAACCGTAACTTGGGTTGCTTTAATTTCGGACAGCACCTTTTCTACGCTACTGCTTTCGGACAACGTAAGAAAACTAGGCTCCAAATGAGCGCCCACTTGATTGCGACTAAACGTGAGAGAACGCTTGAGAGGCTTTCTTACATCCGGTGGAAGATCCACTATTATTTGTTTACGTAACGAAGGCTTCATCGCTCGTAGAATAGGTTCGGAAATGTCGATCGGAAGCGCCCCGATAACGTTGGTTGCCTGCGCAACCGGCATTTTTTCCAGCACTTTTACCGCCCGGTACGGGGCCATACCGGATAGGATAATCTTGATCTTATCGGGAGCCACGTTTTCTAGCAACAGGGCTATCTCATCAATTTCTAACGCTTCAATCGCCGCCACAGCGGTATTTCGGTGGCGGGTGAGGAACTGGTCAATAAAGCGCTGATCGTTATGTATTTTCATCTTCCCTAACTATAGTGACATTATGCTCATTAAATCTCTTGGCGGGAACGACTACCAAACCCACTTTAGTCTCCAGTGAAACGGCGTGATCCGTAATCTTAACAATGGTGCCTTCAATATCTTCTAATCTGATTCGGGTACCCAGTTGGTGGCTTTTTCTAAAGTAATAAGCTCCCAAAATATTACTAACCGAGGTTTTAGCCCCCAGTCCGAACGAAAACGAAGCCCCAAATAGTAAGAATGCCAGCAGAACGACGAACAGATCTTTAAGAAAGACTATATCTATTCCGATCTGATCCACCGCTACTACCAGCGTAATAAACAGGATAAGGTACTTCACCAGATTACTTAGGTACTTACCACTACTGCTTCCGGTTCTTAGTGCTGCTTTCCTGATTAGCTTGGCCAGCAAGCGACTAAGAGTAATACCTGCTAAGGCAATAACGATGGCCGCGATAAGGTTAGGTACGTACTCAATAATTCTATCTAGCCAAACCCCCGAAAGAGTCAACCCCAATATTTGTAGGCCAATTAATAACGATACGACAATTGCGATCCAGAAAAAAAGGGTGGAGATAAACGTAGCGGTGCCCCTTAAGTCAACATTTAGGGTTGAGCGCTGCAAGCCTCGGTTCACTCTACTATTAAGATAGAGGATTAATCGTCTAACTCCCCCTTCGATAAGGCGTCCCAAAAGGTATCCTAACAGAAGAACGGATAAAGCAATTAATAACCTTGGCAAGAACTCACTGGCGCCCGATAGTAGGTTTTCCAGATATACGTAAATATCCTGTTTCATTCGCAGATGTTAGGTTTAGCTAGCCTGATTGTGGTTTCAATTTAGGTATTTTCCTGAGTGAAACTACTTAAGGCGGATTAAATACACTGAAGCAAGCTAAAGTTTGGCTGATCTTCTGATGTATAGCTAGTGGTAAATGAGAATAAGAGCAATTTAGGTGGTTAATTAAGTGCTACCTATCTGCCATTTGCAACCTATGCTATAAATTGTGTTGCCCCGGAAAACGATATCTTCTAACTTGTAGACCGTAGAAACTGACGTAAAGGAAGAATTTTAAAGCATGAAACTACCGAAAACTTCTTCTACCGGATATCTAGTAAATGGCATTATTTTCCTTCTAGCCGCCGCTCTGCATTTTCTGAATTTAAACTACCTCACTGAATTGCATAAGTTTCGCATTGTACTACCCCCAATCTTATTTTTAATGGCATCTATAGCGAATTTTGTGGGTTATTTCAGGGTGAGAAGGTCATCGGATAAGAATTAATACTGAGTTATCTGTTTGCGATTTACTACGCAATGGGTAGTTGATCGCAAACACAGTATTGATAAAAATTTACGATTATATAGAGCGAGTCCTACATCTACTATTCATTTAACAACTCCAATGCTGCCGCACTCATGGCTCGGATGCCCGTTTTAATGGTGGGTTCGGGAAGCGGGGCGTAAGTAGGGGAGTGCAAAGAGGGTAGCTTGGTACCGGTTTCTTCGGCTTCTTTCACCTTCTGGGGATCTACGGCACCCAGCCAGAACATACAGATGGGCACTTTTTCGTCCTGCATCCCGAAACGACTAAAATCCTCACCTACCATATTAGGCGGAGTTTCCACTACCTTATCTTCCCCCAGCGTTTCTTTGAAAACTGCCACCAAGCGATTGGTCAATTCAGTGTCATTAACGGTAGCCGGAGTCTGCGGATCGCGGATGCTGATTTTGGGATATTTTTCT
>NZ_JBARYM010000334.1:0-2923 GCF_049647865.1 Tunicatimonas sp.
AAGGATACTACCAGAATAGTAGCTCCTACTAGCATTGGTACCCACTGGGCAAAGCTTCCGGTGGCAAAGCCAAAAATCCAGGGTGAAAGTATAAGTAGTGCACCGCTTATATAGTCAAGTAAGCCGTGCACTTTAGATGAGATAAATCGCATTAAAGTAAAAAATTAGTTGAAAAAATTGTGACTCTTATTGCAAATAACTTCCTACCTTTCTTGAAGTTATTAATTACCTAGGGTAAATAGCTAAATTGATAGATTATCGCTATGTAGTTATTACCGTGTACTTACCTAGTATAGGTAGAATTAAGGTATATACTTCTAGTCTATGGTGTATTGTCCCACAGTTCGTACTCAGCAGCTTCAATTACCCCATTGCCATCAGTATCCCACATAGAAAAAACCCCCTTAGCTACTTCGGGTTCATCCAATTCACTGTTACCATCTTTGTCCCACTTACTAAAATAATCTACGTCATCCAGCATCTTTTGAAATTCAGCGGATTGTACTACCCGATCATTATTCTGGTCCAGTCCATCTAATAAAGATTCGTTGTCAACTACTGCATCGGAAAAATAGGATTCTTTTCCGTGCTGCCACTCCTGTTCGGAAAGAGCTCCATCATTATCCTTATCAATCATTTGAAAAAATCCCTGGGTAAACTCACTACGACTCACCATTCGGTTATCATCATCGTTCCACTGGTCGTAGTACGGAGAAGTAGTGAAAGCCTGTTCAAATTCCTGGTCGTCTATACCACTGTTCTGGTTAGTATCCCAGTTATCATATCTATTATTTCGAGTATCAGGTTGGCAAGCAGTAGCTAAGAATATTACCGCTAAACCAGTATAAAAAAATTGTTTCATCGGTTTAAAAAATTGTATGTTTAAAAAATTAAGATATTGTTAAAACTGACTGACAATATATTTGTTCTCTCTATTTTTCAGTAATTTTTATACCAACATTAGACTTCTACTTACCTATTATTCCAAAAGGTGAAAATAACTTTACTCGTGTTGGCTAAGCTAATATTTGTGCACTTCTTATCACTGCTTTAACATTTACCACTGCCTGTTCGGAGGACGAACCCACTGTATCAACCGAGCCTATTAGCGAGGAAGTAAATTTGAAGATTTTCATCGGCATACTCTACGGTACATTGCTAACCCCAGACAGTAATGATCCAAGGAAGCTTATTGCTTAGCTGAAGCCCAACCTTCAGCTCAAATAGAAATCGTTGATAGCATGAACCACATACTCAAAACTGCTCCTGCCGACCGGCAAGCAGATGAAGCCACTTATAGTAATTCCAAAATGCCCTTGGCCAATGAGTTGATAGAAAGTATTGTTACCTTCTTAGATAATTATTCAAAGTAGACTAGACTAGTCGTGAGCCTAGTGTTGCGTTTTTTCCCCAACAATTGGGGAAACGATTAATAGATTTGCTATACCAATTGGCTTCTTCCGGTAAAAAATCCATTTTTCTTCAAGGCATTCTTTTTGAAATGTATTTTGTCGTAATAAAATCTACTACTATGAAAATACAGAGATACATATCTTATATGCTGATTTTAGCCACTAGTTTTTGGCTATCAGGCTGTGCTACTAATCCAGTAACCGGTAAAAAAGAACTAATGCTCATGTCTAGCAATCAGGAGCGGGCTATGGGTGAACAGAACGATCCACAAATCACTCAATTTTTCGGCGTTTATGACGATAAGCAACTACAGAAATTTATTAACGAGAAAGGTCAGCAAATGGCCAAGGTTTCTCACCGTCCCGATCTAGCCTATGAATTTAAGGTAGTGGATTCTCCGGTGGTGAACGCCTTTGCCGTACCCGGTGGATTCGTCTATTTTACCCGAGGCATTATGGCGCACTTTAACAACGAAGCCGAGTTTGCCGGAGTACTAGGACACGAAATTGGGCACGTAACCGCTCGCCATTCGGCTAGTCAGTACACGAAGCAGATGTTAGCTCAGGTTGGTATGGTAGCCGGAATGGTACTGGCTCCCGAATTAGCGCAATTTGCCGATGCTGCCCAGCAGGGGTTAGGATTACTATTTCTAAAGTTTGGTCGCGATGATGAAAAGCAGTCGGATAAACTAGGAGTAGAGTACTCTACCAAAATTGGTTACGACGCCGACGAGATGGCGAATTTCTTTAGTACGTTAGAACGTATGCGAGGAGAAGCTGGTCAAAGTGTACCTACCTTTATGTCAACCCATCCTGACCCGGCTGACCGTCAACAGAAAGTACAGCAGCTAGCGCAGAAGTGGAAGAAAAAAACCAAAGCTACCAACCTTGAAGTAGGCCGTAATTCATACTTACAGATGATTGATGGGTTACTATACGGCGAAGATCCAAATCAAGGATATCTGGAAGCTGGAGTGTTCTATCATCCGGTACTGAAATTTAAATTCCCCACTCCCCAAGGATGGACTTTCCAGAACACACCTCAACAGGTGCAAATGGCCCATAAAGAAGGTAAAGCCATTATGACGCTTAGTTTGGCGAAAGGAAATTCCCTAGAGGAAGCTGGAAAAGCCTTAGTGCAGAATAATAATCTATCGGTCATTCAGTCCGATAAAGGAAATGTTAACGGATTATCAGCACTGTCTATATTAGCGGATGTGCAACCTCAGCAGAATCAAGGTCAACCTCAGCAGCAGCAGCAACAACAACAAATTCGCTTGTTGTCTTATTTAATTCAATACGGTGGAAACATCTATAATATTTCAGGAATCAGTACCCAGCAAGACTTTAACCAGTTCAGTAATACGTTTACTAGTACTATGAAAAACTTTTCTGAGCTGACTGATCAGAGTAAAATCAACATTAAACCCGAACGAATTAGCCTTCAGGAGGTAACTCGTACCGCTACACTTTCAAAAGTATTAAAAGGATTCAATATGGCTAATGATCGC
>NZ_JBARYM010000335.1:0-4049 GCF_049647865.1 Tunicatimonas sp.
GGATTTTAAGTACTTCAGGACAACTTCCCAATCCTTAAGTTACTAAAAAATAAAGCTTATATAAATAGGCACGGTCTTTTCATAAAAAAGAGAGGATAGCAAAAAGCTGTTAATTTTGATGTTCCACTATCAAACTAACAAACTATGCTACCCTGTCTTAAAAAAACGAATGTAGAACTTACTATCACTATCTGCAAGCCAATATGATTGATCCACGTGATAACCGGGGCAAACGCCATGATCTGCACTTTGTGTTGTTTGGGGTGCTGTTAGCGGTCATGACGGGCAAGGTGCTCATCGCCGAAATTCACCGGTTTTTGGTACGACATCACCATTGCCTATGCTCTTTATTGGGCTTATCGGTCAGGTATACAGTCTCTGATGTGCAATTGCGCCGTTTATTGGCCTTGGTGGATACTGTTACCTATCAACACTTTCATACTCGCTACTTTGGTTGGCAAGCCTGTTTGCTGGCTTCCAACAGTTGGGTTAGTTTTGATGGAAAAGAACTCAGAGGTACCATTGATGGGGTACTGGGAGAGAAAAGGGGATTGTGTATCGTCCGTCCTTTGCTACATCAAAGTAGTATTAGTCTATCGGGATTATTCTATCACGGGGCTAAAGAAAGCGAAATCACTTGTGTGAGAGAACTTTTACAAGAAGATGCTCTAGCTAGTCAACACCTCACTTTTGATGCTTTACATACCCAAAGTCAAACACTGGAAATGGTTCAGAATGCTAAAGGCACTTATATAGCCCAAGTGAAAGCTAATCAGCCCGTACTGCTGGAAGATTTACAAGATCATATCAAACTAATAGCCCCTATAGCTAAACAAGAAACTTCGGAGAAAGGCCACGGACGCATAGAAAGGCGAAAAGCTTCTTTTTATCCCACAGATGCCGTTTGCTTTGAGGAAAAATGGGATAGCTCAAAATTTGCTGTCCTGGTGGTAGTAGAGCGAGAAAGCACGCAATGTAAAACCGGCAAAGTGAGCCGGGAAACCAGTTATTACTTATCTAATGCCTCCATAGAGCAGATCACCCCCCAAGAATTCTTGCAAGCTATTCGGCAACATTGGAGCATTGAGGCCGATAATTGGGTCAGAGATGCTACCTTCCGCGAAGATCGCATCAGATGCAAAGAACCGGCCCGCAGCAAAACTTTAGCCAGTATTATATCGGTAGCAGGCAACTTACTTAGACAGCAGAAAAAGGGCTATCTGAAAGCCATGCAAGAAGAATTAACGTACAATCTATCGCTGGCAGTCCCCCTTTTCAAACACGCTGACTTTTTATGAAAAGGCCGTGTACATTGAATAATTGTCAGCGATTGTCTGCATACGCTCTTGATGCGATGAGTCCAGCTTTTTGATCTTACGAGCCGGCACTCCAGCGTATAGATACCCAGCTTCTACGATTGTATTTTCTAGTACTACAGCTCCAGCGGCAACTAATGCTCCTCTCCCAATTACAGCATGGTCCATCACAATAGCTCCCATCCCAATAAGTGCAAAGTCTTCCAAAGTGCATCCGTGCACTAACGCTCGGTGTCCGACCGATACATAATTACCGATGACTGTATTGGCTTTTTGGTACGTACCGTGGATAATTACCCCATCCTGAATATTGCTATTACTCCCAATCTCAATAGAAGCTACATCACCCCGGACAACAGTGTTAAACCACAAGCTACAGTCGTGGCCTACAGTAACTTCACCAATAAGAGTAGCCGTAGGTGCTATAAAACAGTTGTTTCCAACAGTGGGAGTATGTCCGCGAACAGAGATAATATGACTCATAAAAGAAAAACCTCCGAAAGTGAATACTGTTCGGAGGTCTTATCAGAAGTTAGCAATCGTTAATTAAGGTAGTTTTGGAAAAGCCGACCAATTTACGGCATCTGGATTGCTGAATTTAAGTAAAAATACGCCATCGTCAAAGTCCTGATCGTGGTAAGGGCGCTGTATATCTTCATAAGCAAGAACTAGCATTTGTTGCTCAGGAATAGCTAACACAATATTTTGTTGTTTAATGGGGCGGTTTTTGTTGAGCCACCAGCTTGAATAGTGCGTTTGGTACCCCGTTGTAACTTCTTCATCAACAAATCCTTTAAAGTTTAGGAAGAAGCCAAGCGTGTTTCCTCCTGAAAAGCCCGGTAGACAGACTTTATCGCCCTTCATTAAGTGACTTTCGCTAAGAGTAACGGTAGCATTGGGAAATAGTACGGTTTGATCCGTAAGATCGTTGGGGCTTTCTGGTTTGGTATTGTTGGGATATGTGTAGTATCCGATAGTATTTTTATGATGAGTTGATTCACCTACTACCGTAATTTCTAAATCAGTATCTTCCAACAGTGCAATATCAGTCAAAACTGTTGCTAGAAACCAATCTGGCTGACGTTGGGTGAGGTCGTCACCAGCAATGAACTGCTGATTGAGACGAGCTTCAACGTTAGCATTAATCTCGGTCCTGGTTTCACATAGATAGTCCGGACGACCATATTCGTTCCAGCCACCGATGGTAATGTAATCACCTGAATTGGGATCGTACTCAACAATTTCAATGATCTGTAATCCTTCGGTACCAGTAGCAACAAAAAGTAGGTTTTCTTGGCTCATTACGTAATTAGCTGATGCTGGAAATTGAACTGACCCGAACAATTGAAAATCTTCATCTACTTGATGCATTACGTACATCCCTGCGGCCCCATTAGCCGCAAATACTTTATCGCTCGCATAAGAAACACCATTACAAGTCAAGTTAACTGCTTCAACATCTTCAACTTCAGGAATGGTTATGTGCTGAGTTAGCGATCCATCTGGTCTACTTAGTAATTTCAACCCTTCCTGTCCAGCAGGCACAAAATAGGTATCGTCAGACATAGCAAAAACTGATTTTGCTCCGACCTCGTTTGCTCCTTCCGTAGCTACAGTCTGTACGATTTGCCAAGAATTCTTTTGAATGGTGGTAATCCGCGCAGGACTACCTTGCATCACGGTTACTTGATCGTCTGACACCAGCAAAGAACGAGCGTCATCCAAAGGAACAGTCTCTACCAGCTCAAGGCTAGCCTTGTTGTAAATACTCAAACCACCAGTGGAGCCGTGGGTGATGTAAATGAAATTTTCATCCACCTTCACATCGGTACTCACATACCCAGGTACATCAATCGTTTTGCGCTCCGATGATAGATTACCTTGGTAACTCACAATCTCTAAGATGGCGGGAGATGACAGGCTATCTTCATCCAATTGAGCACCCGCTAAGTAGATAATGCTATCATCAACGGCTACTGAACTAAATTCAGTATTTGGGTATATTGCTTGAGCGACTAAGGTGGCATTTCTAGGGTTTTGGACATTAATAATATCTAAACCACCCAAAAAGGCACTACCTTGGGTATTGTAGGTTACGTAAGCTAATCCGTCTTCTACAGTTACATGAGAAGCTTGCAACTTGCTATTTTGCCACTGAGGCGGGTCAACCTGTGCTCGTAGTACTAATACGTAGTTTAAATCCTCAGCGGGTTCGGTCTGTATCCTACCATTCTTGGTGGAAGCAGATACCTCTTCAAAGGGCAATACCTTATCACCTTCTGATAAGTAGATACGAGCGTCTTGATTACTGCTGTTTTGGATGATAATTTCCGGAGTGCTTTCAATGTCAACTTCTGAAGAAGGCTGACAGGCAGAAACTAAAGCCATCACTATAATGGCAAGAAATCCAATGTTTAGATGTAAATTCATATTACTAGATGTTAATATTCGGAACTAATTAATGTCAAATTTACAACATGTGTAATAAAAATGCAAATAAAAGTTATTATAATTATACTAATAGCAGTCTACAGTAGAAAAATTTGTGTATATGCTTATGATTACCATATTTTCATTATTATCTAGAAATTATTAAGCAGCTAATAATGAAGGCAGAATTACTATTAAAATGGGATGCTATTGTGGGCGAAGGTCCGGTTTGGGATTACCGTCACGATTGTTTGTACTGGGTAGACATACTACGTGGGCATGTATGTAAGTTTGATCCTAAAA
>NZ_JBARYM010000336.1:0-2816 GCF_049647865.1 Tunicatimonas sp.
ATCTTCTTACACTGATGTCTTTACCTACAATCATGGTGAAACAGGGTTATTCGGTTTGTTGCAGTTGATACACTTGCTTCAAAAGTAGCTTTTTTGGTGTTAATGGAACTACCGACATCATAAATTTTTGAGTAGCGGAAAGCCCAGCCATTATATCTAGTTTACCATCTAGCATTGCCTGATAACCTATTTGAGCTACCTTTTCGGCACTAGCCGTATTAGCAAATAAGGCAGTTTTGTCCATGCCCGAAGTAGAGCCAAAGTCGGTTTCAGTAGCACCGGGCATCAGGTTGGTTATGGTAACATTGGTCTTGCTTAACTCTTCAGCCAGCGCGTTACTTAGCGAAGTGACGTATGCTTTAGTCGCGAAGTACACGGCTTGTAACGGACCGGGCATCAGGCTGGCAGTAGATGAAACGTTCAGAACCTTTCCACTATTTCGCCGAACAAAGTCGGGAAGAAACAAATGCGTTAGCTGGGTTAAGGCCATAATATTGAGCTGAATCATTGAACCCAAGCGATCCCAGGGTAACTCATGAAAATTGCCAACTTGTCCGAAACCAGCATTATTCACCAAATAATCTACCTGAATATTAGAATTGATAACTTCATTGTATAATTCTTGTGCTGCATTCGTCTGGGCCAGGTCTTTTACGAACACGTTTACCGAAACCGAATACTGTTGTTCTAATTTCTCTTTCAAGCTCTGAAGCTTATCCTCACTGCGGGCTACAATCACCAGATCGCCTCCTTGTTGAGCGTGGATGCAAGCAAGCTCATGACCAATCCCACTACTAGCTCCGGTAATTAAGGCTGTTTTACGCATTATGAAATGGTTTTTGATTAATTAATTGAATATCAGAAACTAAAACTAGTGCGTATAGGATATTGTTATATAGGCAAAAAATAGAACGATCGTATCGGTTGGTATAGAAACGATATGGTATTTCTATTAGAAATCACTTTGAAACTAGCCATATCTTTTGCACAAATTATAATAGTTTGAATATAAGTAGATGCTTGGATTGGCACTTATTTCATCCTTGCAAGCACACGCTAAACTAATACCCGCGAGAATTTTTCAATAGTACATGAGAATAAGCGCTATCCTACGACAGAATTTACTTGATTAAGTAGATACTGTACGTAGTATGCTAAATAACTATTCATTCATCGCAACCGTAATAGGCCAACCGGTAAATTGTTCTGCACTTTCGGTGGTTACATCTACATCGCGGGGCCAACATTCAAAGGTTACTTCTTGGGTGGGCTTGTTAAAGCGAATGAGTCCGTAGCCGGAGCCACTGGAGGTGCTTTCGGGGTTTACGTAAGCTTTCATGGTAATTTTGTTGTTAAAACCATCCAAATAGTCACCGGTCCAGGGTAGGGGATTGTTCGGATCGTGGTTGCCGCCCGGTTCCTCATCTTGGGGCCACCACCAGCGGCTGTAGTAATCGTTGACAATCGCTGGAACGACGAAGGCCCAGGGGCCATCCCGAAACTCATTGGTACCGTGTTGAATGACGGTGGCTAGATGCTGATCTCCCGCAATATGTACCGCTCCGGCTTTATCAATGAGTTCTACCGCTTTGTCCCGTCCGGTCTGGGGCCAGCCGTTGGAATCCAAATCGGCATGTAGGCGATTTTCTTTATTGCCGTGCAAGTGCGCCCCGCCGCAGAATCCGGTTTGAGATAGAACGGCTTTCATAGCTACACCGTCCTGCTGAGAAGACCATTCGTCTAGAAAGTTCAATTGTCGTTCGCCCAGTAGCACCAATCCATCCAGATCAATTGAAGCGGGATCGTACTCTGGGTTATTAATATGGTCGGGGCGAGGGCCTTGCTGAGGAATTTTTCCGGCAGGGCCACTTTTAAACTTCCGGTCTTCGATAATAGCAAAATCCACATCGCCCCAGATCAAATTAGTATAGTACACACCAATACCCTGCTGAACTGGAGTAGGATCATAGGGATCGGGTAAGTGGGCAGTTTGGGCCCGCTCTACCATCTTCACGTATTCGGGATGGTACTTATAACCACCGTCATCGGCTACCTTAGTTTGCGATACCTTACCACTTTCGCCCCATAAGTTGCCTTGCCCAATATCATGATCATCAGGAATGCTAACGCAAGGGCGGTCGCGGAATAAATCGCGGAATTGCAAACCGAATTTTAGCCAGGCGGCGGTATGCTCAGTATGATCATAGGATTGATCGCCGGCAAAAAACAGTAAATCAGGGTCGTGGTGGCCTACATTGCGGACGTACTGCTCGCGCAACCCCCGGTCTTTATTGGAGTTGCAGGAGAAGGCGGCTAGCTTAATTTCGTTTTTGTCTTTCGGATCTTTCCGGATTAAACCTTCAAAAGAGGCTGATTCTCCGTGCAGCAATCGGTAGGAAGTATTTTGGCTAGCATCCCAATTCTCTACTCGAAATAATGCCGACCAGCCTAAGTCATTCACTTCCTTCGTTTGAACCTCCTGCCAAGCACCATCACGCTGGACTTCCAACCGTACTTTTCGGGTTTCATCTGGGTACAGCGGGTATAATTGAGCACTGAGTTTGAGGGTATTGTCGGCTACTGTGTACATTCCAAAGCAAACCACTTCACTGCGGTCTACCTTCATGTCGATAATAGGATTATCGGCTCGGTTCCACCAGTCGTTCACTGCCAAAGTATCCAGCTTTTCAAATGGAGCTACCATCGGAGGTTCCATATTGGTAGCTGCCGTTTCGTCGGTTTGATTGCCCCCGCATCCGGTCAGTATGAATAGCAGTAAGGTGAGTAGTTTTAGGTTGTTTTGCATAGTAGTAAGG
>NZ_JBARYM010000337.1:0-2176 GCF_049647865.1 Tunicatimonas sp.
GCTCATAAGCCAGCGTGAACCCTGTCTGATAAGTAGGATCAATGTATCCCCCTTCGTTCAGAAATGCTCGATACTCATTTAGATAGCCCAAAGCGGCTTCAAAATTACCTGTTCGCACCGAAGTTTCGGCTAGCGTTAGTATGTTCTCCTGGTAAGTAATCAATGGGAAAGAGGCATTTTCAGCAAACATACCGTTCAAGGTATCGCTCTGCGAAAGAGAAAGTGTGTTGGGCTCAATCCTTTCCGGAGTATTAATAGCCTGAGCAGCTCCTAGATAATAGTAGTTAAAGCGAGCTGATTCGTCAGTTTTAGCATTTCCTCGGTAGTTATCGTTGGCAGGGTCGAGTAACGTGACTAAGTAGGCTTCACCTTGAGCATCTTCTGCTGCAATATCACCACCCCGAGAGGGTCCTAGAAAATCCCAGTACATATTTCGGTCTACATCGTTGGTTGTACCATGTGAGAGATACATAGAGCCAGCAAAACTAGATATTCCGTTCTCGGCTGCTTGAAAGGCTAAGTCATACTGTTCAGTATCCATATAAAGCCGAGCCTTTAGCGTATATGCCGCCGCAGTCCAAGATGCAGGATCACCATCGTAGTAGATATCGGTGCCACTCGCTGGAACACCAATGCCAGATTCTAAATCACCAATTCCTTCATCCAGTAGATTTTGCAAGGAAGTATAGATATCCATTTGATTATCAAACAGCGGAGACTCAAATTCCTCAATCTGCGCCGCTTGCGAAAACGGAATATCGCCCCACAAAGAGGTGGCGTTACCTATGCAGTGCGCTTGAGTCACTTTCGTCATTCCCGCGAATACCCGAATACCTAACGGCTCTATCTTGCTCAGAACAATCCGAGAGTTACGCAGCGTACCGTAGTACACATTGTCCCACATATTCGTGAAATTAGAGGCTCCTGCGTTGTACGCCTGAAAGTCGCCCCACTGACGGTCCACCCCCTTCATTTGCCCCGACCACATGGCGGCCATTCGGGCCGTTAGTCCGGCGTGGGTAGTGGCGTTGGCTAACTGTACTCCAGTAAATATTAATTCGGCTGGCGCGTCCGCGGGGTTATTCGGATCGTCGTTCAAATCTTCTACTATTCCTTCGCAAGCGAATAGCGAAAGGGCTAGCAGAGCTAGTAAGCTATAATGAGATAATATTTTCATGTTACTTGGTTTAGTAGTTAATAGCGATAGAGAAAATGTAAGACTTAGTACCCGGATTATTAAAGTAATCCTGCCCTCGGGAGTTAGTCGCTCCATCGAGTGAGGTTTCCGGATCAATGCCTACTACATCAGTCCACAATAGCAGATTACGTCCGCGCAGAGCAAAGTCAATGCTCTGCAATTTGGTTCTTTCTCGGAATTTCTCGGAAGTAAGGCTGTAAGAAAGAGATACCTCGCGCAGGCGAGTCCAACTACCATCTACAATAAATTGCTCCTGAAGATTACTGAATCCTTGCCCTAGCGTAGTGTACCAAGCTTCGTCAAGTATAACGGGTCCACCCCCAAAGTCGCGGATGTTTCCCCGCACGGTGGTGCCTCCCGCAATAGTTTCTCCGGAATAGTTTACCAATCCACTTGCCGGTACCACTACTTCGTTACCAGTATCTTCATGCACTCCGAAGTTATAGAGCACTGATTTGGTGTTGGGAGCGAAAGAGCTACCCTGGAAGGTTTCAAATAGTGCGTATAATGATAGATTTTTCCAGGAAATTGTTCCACCAATACCACCCCGCCACGCTGGGTTAGGATCACCAATTACCCCAAAGTCAGGTGCTACCTGCGGAAAATTATTTTCATCTAAATTCAGTGAACCATCAGCATTGCGAAGATACACTCCACCAAATAGGGTTGAAAGAGGTTCGCCTACTTTGGCTACTGAACTAGTTAAGGTGCTGAAGCCTCCTAGGGTAATCACGTCGCCATCGCCATCTCCGCTTCCGCCTAAGCTAGTTATTTCGTTAACGTTACGGTTGGCATTGGCGAAAAGGTCAATACTCCAGTCGTTATTAGAGAATACATTAAGACCCAAATCAACTTCCCAGCCTCGGTTTTCCATGGAGCCAGCATTGGTATAACTGGTTTCGAAGCCTACCGATGAAGGTAGTCGTACATCTAATAACAAGTCTACAATTTCGTTCTGGTAATAGGTGAAGCCCGCGG
>NZ_JBARYM010000338.1:0-6079 GCF_049647865.1 Tunicatimonas sp.
GCTTCGCGCAGAACTTCTAAATTATTGGTTTCGTTGATCGCCATAATCCGGTCGCGCTTTCCATCGTTAGCGGCGTGCAGCGAAAGGGCCAGATTGAACTTCACCTGATCGTCGCCCAATTTCTTAATCATCTTAGCAATGCCGGCGGTAGAAACTGTGATGCGTTTGGGCGACATATTTAGTCCTTGGGGAGAGGTGATATGCTCGATAGATTGTAGTACATTAGCGTAGTTCAGTAGCGGCTCACCCATGCCCATGTACACAATGTTCGACAACGGCATTTGGTAGTTCTGCTCGGCCTGCTGGTTAATTAGTACTACCTGATCGTAAATTTCGGCGGCATCCAGATTGCGCTTGCGATCCATGTAGCCGGTAGCGCAAAACTTACAGGCTAGCGAACAACCCACCTGCGAGGATACACAAGCCGTCATGCGCGACTTAGTAGGAATTAGCACTCCCTCTACTAAATGGCTATCGTGTAGCCGGAACATCGATTTAATGGTGCGGTCGCTACTGGTTTGCTGTTCGTGTATTTGTAGCGCATTAATCGTAAAATTGTTTTCCAGTAGCTCTCGAGTTCTCTTCGACAGGTTCGTCATTTCTGCAAAGCTGGTCGCCGATTTCTTCCACAGCCATTCCTCTACCTGCTTCACCCGAAATGGTTTCTCTCCCGCTCCTAACAGAAACTCTTGGAGCTTCTCCGAATTGATTTTACGAATATCTGACTTAGTAGCAGTGGTTGTTTCCATATTAATTCACGATTGCACTGATGCAACATCAAAATATCGCTGTAAAGTTTAGGGCAACCTACTATTCTTTGCTAACCGCCCTTCTATGGGTTTAAGGTTCATTTTTGAGTAGGTACAGAGGAAAGGAAAAGTCAAGTTGATTGTACTGCTGAAACCCATGTTTCTTATACCAAGGTAGGTTACGTAAAGTGGATGTTTCCAGATAAATAGGTCTCTGTAGAGCTTGATAGTGCTTAATAATATCTTTCAATAGCCTACTTCCAACTCCTCGGCCTTGGCTTTCTTGTTCAACGGCGATGAACCAGAGGTGGCAAAAGGGAGTTGATGGATGGTAAGATTGGATACGGGCCTCGCGGGAAAGCGTTTTGGGAACGTTAGCTAGTCCAGTAGCCAAGGTTGCTAACCGTATATCTCGAATCACAGAGTCTGCGGTAGTTCGTTTCTGATCAGGCAATAGAGTCAAAGCACAAGCTTTTTGATCTTCTGACTGCCACACTGCCCCAAAATCCTGACAAGTAGCCCTAGCGTACTGCATCAAACTACGAATTCTTAGCAATCGCTTTTGATCTTGCTTGATTACGTAGTTCACGCTTTGGTTGTCAGCAAAAGCATACGTAAGAATATCTACCAAATGAGCGTCATGCTGGCGACTAGTTACCTTAATCATTACGTTAGAATCATATTCTAGCCCTATTGTAGTCACAAATCTACAAAATTCATCCTGAACATTTCTGTTTCGTGTGCTTCTTTCACTAGTCTGCGAAACTTCGCTGATTCTATTACAATCTGAATTACCGTACGAGCTAGAAGTTGAATTGCTAATTTTTAATGATTGATGGCACACGGTCAACGGGGTCCAGTCCTCTGGCATCATCAGTTGCTCATTTTGCACTGCTATTTGTTCAACGAATAAATGCTATCTTTGAACCACTATCTAACTACCTAACCAACTTGAGAAGACTGCTTATTACCCTTCATCACTCGATTGACCGGCTTAACGAAGCTATAGGACGGGGAGTTGCTTGGCTCACTACGGTACTAGTGCTAGTAATCGTCTACGATGTAGCCGCCCGTTATTTGTTTAATACCTCGTCGGCGGGCATAGTGGAGCTGGAGTGGCATCTATTTTCTTTCATCTTTTTGCTGGGAGCGGCTTACGCCCTCAAGCACGACCGCCACGTACGAGTCGATGTTTTCTACCAAAATTTCAGTGTAAAGAGGCAGGCTTGGGTTAATTTAATTGGAACGTTGCTATTTCTAATCCCCTTTTGTGTAGTTGCAATAACCGCTTCCTGGAAATTCACTGCAAACTCTTGGTTAATACAGGAGGGATCGCCCGATCCGGGTGGATTACCCGCTCGCTACGTAGTGAAAGCAGCTATTCCGGTCGGTTTTACGCTGCTGTTGCTCCAAGCTGTTTCTTTGTCTATTCGTTCCTGGCTCACCCTTACCGAAACTACTGCCCCGTATGATTGATGCGTTGCCGCTGATTCTATTCCTGATCATCTTCATCCTAATTTTATTTGGGTTTCCGGTAGCCTTTACTTTAGGTGGAGTATCAGTGTTGTTTGGGCTGTTTATTTTCGATATAGATTTTTTTTACCTATTGGCTCTGCGGGTTTACGGAACCATGAGTAACTATGTGCTGCTGGCAGTCCCACTCTTTATTTACATGGGTATTATGCTAGAAAAATCGGGGCTAGCGGAGAGTTTGTTGGAAACTATGGCGTTGCTCTTCGGAAAGTTTCGAGGAGGCCTAGCCATCGCTGTAGTAATAGTTGGTGCTATGCTGGCCGCTTCTACCGGCATTGTTGGAGCTACCGTAGTAACGATGGGTTTAATCAGTTTGCCCACTATGCTCAAGCGAGGGTATAGTCCTGAACTAGCCACCGGAACCATTGCCTCGGCTGGAACTCTAGGGCAGATTATTCCACCTTCGGTAGTACTGGTGCTACTTGGCTCAGTGTTAAATGTATCTGTTGGGGATTTGTTTACAGCAGCTCTAATTCCAGGCTTGGCTTTAGTAGGTTGTTACCTTTTGTATGTAGTAGGAGTGGCTTACTTCCTACCCCAGCAGGCTCCACCCATGCCTGCTGAAGAAGTGGCCCGCTTCCGAGAAGGTAATATGGCTGGGCAAATTATTAAAGCATTTGTGTTGCCGTTTCTGCTGATTCTGGCAGTATTAGGTTCTATTTTCGCCGGAATTGCTTCACCTACGGAGGCTGCCGCCGTAGGAGCATTTGGTGCCTCAGTGCTAACTATTATTCAGGGAAAATTTACGCTAACTGTGCTGAAGGAAGTAATGCGGGAGACTACCCACCTTACGTGCATGGTGTTCATTATTTTAGTAGGAGCTACTGCCTTTGCACTGGTATTTCGGGGACTGGAGGGCGATCGCTATTTAGTGAGTTTAATTGAAAGTGCTAATCTAAGTCCGATGGCTTTTCTGGCAATTGTAATGATTGCTGTATTTATTGCCGGATTCTTTATCGACTTTATCGAAATTATTTTCATTATCGTCCCTGTAGTTGCCCCCATTTTTAGCCGGATGGGTATTGACCTAATCTGGATTGGGATTCTGTTAGCCATGAACTTACAAACCTCTTTTCTTTCCCCTCCTTTCGGTTTTTCTCTATTTTACCTCAAAGGAGTAGCTCCACCTCAAATTACTACCAATCACTTGTACCGGGGAATTGTACCTTACATTATTATCCAACTAGTTTTTCTCGCACTCATTATCCTCTTTCCTGAGATAGTGACGGTACTGTTAGATCGCTAAATTGCTGATTGCTGATTTTTTTACTGCTTCACGACCCAGAACGGAGAAGGTTCGTGGGCTTCATCCATAATCTGAATGATATCTTCCACAATATCAGAGTTTTGGTCAGCTACATTGATTTGTTCGCCAATATCCTCCTCCAGATTAAATAATTGAAGATCGCCAGTAAACATAGGTTCCCGTATGCCTTTCCAATTGCCCATTCGGGCTGCTTGTCGCGAGCCTTGTTCGTAAAACTCCCAGTACAAATAGTTATGGCTACGCTGATTTTCCGATTGCCCCAGTAGGGTAGGTACAATACTGATACTCTGCGTATTATCGGGATAATCGGTTTTGGATAATTCAGCTAAGGTGGCCATCATATCGCCGAAGTAGCCAATATAGTCGGAAGTGACTCCTGCCGGAGCCTGAGCGGGCCAGCGAACGATAAACGGTACCCGAACTCCCCCTTCGTGCATGGCGCGCTTGATGCCTTGCAATGGCCCGTTAGAATCGAAGTAGTCAGGATCATTTCCCCCTTCTCGGTGGGGACCGTTGTCGGAGGTGAATATGATCAGCGTATTGTCATCAATGCCTTGGGCTTTCAGCGTTTCTACTATCCGACCAATATCCTTGTCCATGCGGGTGATCATTGCTGCCGTACCCTTTTGGGCTTCGGGCCAGTCGCGGTCAGCGTAGATGCCGTAATCCGGTACCTCCATTCCTTCTTTCCCGGCTTCGTTGTTGGCGTGAGGAATGGTAAGTGCTAGGTACAAAAAGAAAGGTTTGGAGTATTCTTCCTCAAGAAATGCCAGGGCCTTATCAGCAAACAAATCGTGACTGTAGGTAACTTTCTCCGTAGCGTAACCACCCGGAAAACCACCTCTATCCATCCCCACTCGTTCCACTACGTTATCTAACGAAACTGAGTCGCGACCATCCCAGAGGAACTCCGGATAATAGTTGTGGGCGTGTCGCTGGTTTAGGTAACCAAAGAACGAGTCAAACCCCTGCTCGAGGGGGTGGCCTTCCTGTTCTGGTTCACCCAGTCCCCACTTTCCAACCAGCGCGGTTTGGTAGCCCGCATCTTTTAGTACTTCGGCCACGGTAACGTCTTCACTTCTGAGCGATTGACGTTTGCTGTCTCCTCCCGCATTACCGCGCACGTGGGTTCGTCCGGTATGCTGACCGGTCATAAGTACCGCTCGAGAAGGGGCGCAAACCGTAGACCCAGCGTAAAATTGTGTAAACTTGATACCTTGGGCGGCCAATTCATCAATATTAGGAGTCTGAATTTCGGATTGTCCGTAGCAGCCCAAATCTCCGTAGCCTAAATCGTCAGCCATAATAAATATAATATTGGGGGACTCAAAAGCAATTTCTTCGGAGGGAACTTCACTGGTAGTTGGTGCCGTACTACAAGCGGATATTAGTAAAAGTGAGAAAAATAGAATAGCAAGATTGCGCATAGAAAAATAATTAGGTTGTGCTGATAAGTTAGGAAAACATGTTAATTGAAACAACCAATAGCGAGAATCAGGGAAGCGGCTGACTTTTACGGTACACCACCAAGCTATCGTTGCTTCGGCTAAACAGTAGATGCGACTGCGATTCATTAGATTGGTAGATAATATCCCGCACATCGCCCCGCACCATAATCCCGCTCTGGCTGGGGTTCATCACCTCAAAATTCCCGTCTTCGGCGTAGGTGAGTACTAAACCGAAACTCGCGTCGTAGCGTCCGGTGCTGACTCGGGTGAGTGACTGATTTCCCCCTAAAATTAAGTCTGGTTTACCATCTTGATTAATATCCGCTGAGGTGATTGCATATATCGGGGCGAACTGCGCCTCTGACGGCAGAGAGTGAATGGCAAATGTTCCATTCTGATTTTCCAGGTATACCGACTCAAATAACGTAGCGGATAACGTATCGGCTTCGGCTAGTTGTTCCTCACTAAAGTACTCGCGGGGCGAGGTTTGAGCGAAGGTCTGATAACTATAAAACTGTTTTTTTAGCGAATTAAGCTGGCTGAGTAATTCATCTTTGCTGTAGGCGAACACTTCTTCGCCTTGCAAATAATGTGTGAAAATTGCGTCAATTGAACCATTCTCATCAAAGTCACGGTAGATGAGGCGGGCGGGTTGACTGGCAGTCGGGCGGTATAGATTGTTCTGTCCGAAGTTTCCCACTACCAAATCAGTATCGCCATCCAGATCTACATCCGTGGCGTGTAGCGTGTTCCACCAGCCATTAGAGTTAGGAATTTTAGTAGCTTGTAGTTGCTGACCTGCTTCGTTATAAAATAGCTGAACGGGCATCCATTCTCCTACAACTGCTAAATCGGGATAATCATCTTCATTCAACTCAGTGAACACCGCATCCGTAATCATTCCAGCATTAACTAGCACTGGTGCAAAGCTTTCAGTAACATCCGTGAAATTTCCGGTACCATCGTTCGCTAAAATATAGCTACGAGGAGCTAGTGGATACTTTCCAGGGATTAATCGACCCCCGACGAATAAGTCCTGATCACCATCCTGATCAATATCGGCGGAGGTCACGGTACCGCCG
>NZ_JBARYM010000339.1:0-7303 GCF_049647865.1 Tunicatimonas sp.
CCGTTCTCCAGCGTCAATAGTGAGAAATAAGCTGGAAGAGAGGTAAATAATAGCAAAAAACAAAGCGACACCAATAACAATAAAGGGAAGAAATTTTCGATTATCCATAAGCCAGATAGGTTATTAAAAGTTGGGCAGAACAAAAATAAAACTAAGGTAAATTAAACTTAAACATGCGCTGGGGTAAACCTTTTTTCCAAAACAGTAGTATCTGAAAGAAGGCGTTAAGTTTACCCATCGCTGCTGTTGTGTTCATCTTCACGAAGCGAAGGTAGTAAAGGTTTCCGCATCCTATTCAAGAATTTATCAAAAATCGTCTTCAATACGGCTTTTTTTTACATTTTGATTCTAGATATTGGTAATTTTACCACAAGTTTTTAATCATCAAGCAACAGACCCATGTATTACAATTCCATAATAGAGACTATCGGTAATACCCCGCTCATTAAACTTAATACCTTAAACGAAGGAATTGAAGGTACCATTCTGGCTAAAGTGGAATACTTTAATCCGGGCAATTCGGTAAAAGACCGTATTGCTATTAAAATGGTAGAAGACGCTGAGAAAGATGGCCGACTGCGCCCGGGCGGAACCATCATTGAGGGGACTTCCGGTAACACCGGAATGGGGCTGGCTCTGGCCGCAATAGCCAAAGGGTACAAATGCATCTTTACTTTAGCTGATAAGCAGTCGCAGGAAAAAATTGATATTTTGCGGGCAGTAGGGGCCGAAGTAGTCGTATGCCCTACCAATGTGTCGCCCGAAGATCCTCGTTCGTACTACTCGGTAGCTAAAAAGTATAATGAATCCATTCCCAACTCTTTTTACCCCAACCAGTACGATAACCTTTCTAACCAAGCGGCTCACTACGAAACCACCGGCCCCGAGGTGTGGGAGCAAACGGAAGGCAAGATTACCCACTTTGCGGCCGGAGTAGGTACAGGCGGAACCATCAGTGGCGTATCTAAATACTTAAAGGAGCAAAATGCCGAGGTATTCACTTTAGGTATTGACACCTACGGCTCAGTATTTAAGAAGTACAAAGAAACCGGTGAGTTTGACGAAAAAGAAGTGTTTCCCTATCTGACCGAAGGCATTGGTGAGGATATTCTTCCGGAGAATGTAGCGTTTGATATGATTGATGAATTTATAAAGGTGACGGATAAAGATGCGGCAATCATGGCCCGTCGACTATCTCGTGAAGAGGGCATGTTTGTAGGCTGGTCGTGCGGCTCAGCAATGCACGGCGCATTACGCTGGGCCCGCAAAAACCTAAAGAAAGATGACATGATGGTAGTGCTTTTGCCCGACCACGGAACCCGCTACCTTGGTAAAATATACAATGATAGCTGGATGAAAGATCATGGTTATCTGGAAAAAAGGGAGTTCGCCACTGCTCAAGACATTCTGCTCAATCGCAACGGTTCTAACGAGCTAGTTACTATTCCCGCTAGTACTCCGGTAGGCGATGCCATCAAAATACTGAGTGAGCGAGGAATTTCACAGATTCCAGTAACAGAGAACGAAGAGTTTGTTGGAAGCTTAACCGATTCCAAATTATTACATAAGCTGATCGAAGAGCCAGAACTTCGGGGTGAACCCGTATCCAAACTCATGGACAAACCGTTTCAATTTGTCTCCTCTCGCGATACATTAGACGTACTTTCTTCCTTGATCGATAAGGAAAACAAAGCCCTTATGGTGCGCGATCAGCTCAATCAGGTACATATCATCACCCAGTCTGATTTACTAATGGCGATGAGTAGTTAGTTAGACGAGCAGATGTGCGAAATCGCACATAGACTGTCCATTACTGATCAGTAAGAATGACGCAAAGCTGCCATATAAAGATTGTGGGGCAGTGGTACAGTTTTTAATGATTGATGACTGATAAGTAGTCCTTATAAAGGATTACTATTTCACAATCGTTATTCATCTTTCGTCATGATAAAAAGCTACCTACTTATTGCCCTGCGGAACGCCCGTCGTAACAAAGTATATCTAATCATTAATGTGCTGGGTTTAGGGCTAGGGCTAGCCTGTTGCCTTACCGCTTATACGTTTTTTGCCTTCAACTTAGAGTTTGATAGTTACTTTGAAGACACCGAGAATATTTACCGGGTACAGCGAACTTTAGCGCGCGATCGAGCTTCTCAAGGGGTAGGAGAGCGTATTCCGCTACCATTGGCCGTTACTGCTTCCGAAGAAATTTCGGGAGTGCAGGAGGCTACTCGGGTGTTTGCCACCAGCGAACTGCTTCGTACCGATGATGAAGTGTTTAATGAATACATTGGCTTCACGGATGCTAACTTTTTTACGTTTTTTCCTTTTCAGATTAAGTTTGGTGAAACTGATTCGTATACTGGAACGGATAAGATTATTCTTACGGAAGAACTGGCGCAAAAATTCTATCAAGAAGAAAATCCGGTGGGACAAACACTAACGCTACGGTTTGGCGACGGACAGGAAGTACTGCTTACTGTGGGAGCCGTGGTTACTTACCCCGAAAATATCAGTTTTTACTACGATGCCTTTGTTCCGCTCTCTCATTACCTAACTACTGGCGATCATAATCAAGATGATTGGGCCGCTGACATTCGTTCCAATACGTTTCTTAGGTTGAGCTCATCGCCGGTGGTTGATGATGTCAATGCTCAACTAGAGAAGTTCGTAGCTACGGCTAATGCTTCCGATATAACTTACAAGTACCGCGATTTTTGGGTAATCCCTTTCCAAGACGCTCGGGTAAACGAAAACGAAATTCGGGGAGATGCCACGTACACGAATCGTCGAATTGAACCGGTGGCCACTATAATTTTCGGCACATTGGCATTTTTGATCTTGCTGTTAGCCTGTTTTAACCTAACCAATACGTCGATTGCCCTAGCCTCTCGTCGTTTAAAAGAAATTGGTATTCGTAAAGTAATGGGGGGAATGCGCCGCCAGTTAATTATACAACACTTACTGGAGGTTATGCTGATAGGAGTGCTAGCAGTTGGAGTTGGTTGGTTGATAGCGCAGCATTTATCTGCTGCTTTTTTCAATTTGTGGGACACGCCCTTTTCCCTCGATGATGTGAACCTATGGAACATGGGAATGGCACTGGTACTACTGCTGGTACTGGTTGCTATGATCGCCGGACTGTACCCCGCTATTTACAGCACGCGCTTTCATCCGGCCACTATTTTGAAAGGAAACCTAAAACTGAAAGGCTCTAACTGGTTTACCCGCAGTTTGCTTAGCTTGCAATTTGCCCTATCTATTGCCCTGCTCATCGGTGGCTTCGTGGCCATTAGCAATACCGAATATCTACAGAATTTAGATTTGGGCTACGATATCCACGAGGTTATTAGTTTAGGCGGTTTGGAACCATCGGAAGCTCAGGTTTTACTAGCAGAAGCCCGGCAGCATCCTAAAACGAAAATAGTATCGGCGCTACGTGGTAGCGATATTTGGGGCAATGGTTCTGAAGAGGTGCAGGTGGACACCGCTATTTTTGTTAGCCGTATTTTCCAGGTAGATGCCAACTATCTGGAAACGGTTGGAATGAATATATCAGACGGTCGCGGGTTCGACGATGACCGAGCTTCTGATTATACCGAGGGGGTGTTGGTAAATGAAGCTTTTGTCGAAAATATGAAGTGGAATGACCCGATCAACCAGCGTATTCTCTACCAAGATACAGCTCGCTACGTGATCGGTGTAGTTCAAAATATTATCAATAACCTTTATGATAACGAACAGCATCCTAGTCTTTTCCGCCAGGTTCAGCCACAGCGATATTCTAAGGTAATGGTTAAAGCTTCACCCGATGATCTGGCCGAGATAGATGAGTTTTTGAAGAGCCGATGGAAAGAGATTATTCCCTTCGAGCCTTACGAATCCTCTTATCTTACTCAGGCGGCTATGTACTATCCCATGCGGGAGATGCGAAACCTGAAGAAAGTGTACTTTTTTCTAGCGGTGTTGGGCGGGTTGCTAGCGGTAGCGGGCATATTTTCGCTAGCACAAATCAACGTAGCTCGACGCAACAAAGAGATAGGTGTACGCAAGGTGTTGGGGGCATCGGTGTCTCGCATTGTAAACACACTCAATCGGGAGTTTGTGTGGGTTTTAGCGGTTTCAGCCGTGCTGGGTGGTGGAATAGGCTATCTGTATAACTGGGCGTTCTTAAATAACTTCTACGTCTTTCACGTGGAGATCGGGCTACTTCCTCTTATTCTATCCGGAGTAATTATCGTAGGTGCGGCGCTACTGACTACCTCATTGACCATTCGCCGAACAGCCAATACCAACCCCGCCCAGGTGCTGCGGGATGAGTAATGCTGTTTCTCTTCGCTGGAAGGTATATGGAAAATCAATGCCCTTCAAAAACACCAGTATTCCCCTCTTCCCAGATTGGGAGTAGAGATTCTACTAGGTCAGGAGACTGAGCGGCAACGTTCTCGTTTTCGTAAGGATCAGCCTGATGGTCGTAAAGTTCTAACGTGGGCTGTTCTTCCCGGAAGTACTTAGTGAGACGATAGCGGTCCGTGCGTACGGTAATTCCCTGCCGGAAGTAACTGTAGGCAGTATTCCTCCAGTTAGCGGAATTAGGGTTGTTTAGTAAGCTAACCAAACTGTTTCCGTCTAGAGAATGAGAAGCTTCCGTGTTGCACAGTTCCATCAGGGTAGGGTAGATATCTACGGTGCTGACAATCTCATTGTGCTGTTTGCCCTGATTATTATTCGGGGTTTTAATCATGAATGCACTGCGGAGGGCGTACTCAAAATTGGTATGCTTACCCCAAATTCGGTCATCTCCCAGATGCCAGCCGTGGTCGCCCCACACTATTATAATAGTGTTTTTTTCTAACCCCAGTCGTGCTAACTCATCCAGCACTCTTCCTACCTGGGCATCAATATAACTAATGCTGGCGTAATAACCGTGCTTTAGCTTTCGGGCGTACTCATCCGAAACCGGCTGCTCTAGCGTTGCTGGTTCATCGCCCAACTGATAGTTGTTGAATTCGCCGTTGTTCTGTAAACTGGCCGGATGAACATTAGCAGGAATATCGGGCGAGTTGGTTAGCGGAATCTCAGCTCGGTCGTACAAGTCCCAGTATTTTTTCGGGGCATTGAACGGTAAATGCGGCTTGAAAAAGCCTACCCCCAGAAAAAACGGTTGATCCTTGTCGCTTAGCTCCTGTAGCTTCTTCAGAGCCAACTCAGTAGTTAAACCATCGGGATAACCGGTATCGGGAACATCAGCGGCTTCGTAGGGCTTTACTTGTTTGTTTTTGCCTTGCCTATTTGAGCCATCGGCATAGCCAAAGAAAGCATTCCAACCGGTACCCCACTTACCCGCATCAAACAGCATTTCGTCCCAGCTATCGGGTAGCTCCCATTCAGTACCTACCGGGTCAGTGTATCCGTACAGTAGTCCATCCACATAGTGGCTGATTTTGCCGATGCCTACTGTATAGTAAACATTGCGCCGAAGGTTGGCTACGAAGGTCTCCGGTCGATCTTCCTTGGGCTGTTCTGCAATCAGTTTACGGATAGCATCATTGGATACGGCAGTCTCGGTACGAGGATACAAGCCGGTGAGCAATCCGTAGCGGGAAGCCCCACAGGTAGGCACCGTCACAAAGTGATTAGTAAACAGGTGCGCCTGAGAAGCAAACTTATCTAAGTTCGGCGATTGAACTATCGGATTCCCATAGCAGCCCAATTCGGGACGAAGGTCATCGATGCTGATGAATAATACGTTAGGCGGAGATGCGGTCTGTTGCGACCACACCTCCGTAATTTGAAGAAGAAATAGATAGAGGAAAATAAGGTCAGCATATCTCATGTGTTTGTATTTAACTGCTACTTATCAGAGATTCTTGTAGTAGCCACCACTTTACCAAAGGCAGTTAGAACCCCTCATTTTGAGTGATAACCGGATTTACATCGATAGCCCGTTGCGGTATTGGAAAGTGCAGTTTATTTTGATCAATGTTGTACCCTTTTGCTTGCATCACTTCTATAGCCCGGCCGGTACGCACTAGATCAAAAAAGCGGTGGAACTCGAAACAAAGCTCCATACGTCGTTCGTGTTCAATAGCCCTCTCCAGGGTGTTATACTGGTCTGGATAGCCTGGCTCGCCAAATCCGGGTAACCCTACCCGTGCTCTTACCATATTCAGGTAGGTAGGGTCCTGAGTTACTTCGGCGTACATTAGTAGAATATCTGCGTAGCGGATGATCTCAAAATTTTGCCCGGCATACCGCCAGTTGGAATCATAAAACTTCATGGTGAATGGGTAATCAACGAACTCACCCGATTCAAGATTTACGTATCCGGGATACACCGAAATGATTTGCCTTACGGTATCTAAAGCCTCAAACTCATCAACCAGGTCTTGGGTGGGAGTGTTCCGCCCTCCGCCCCGGAAAGTTTCGTTGATACCGGGCAGATGAAATGACCATTGATAAGGAGTATATGCTTGTTGATGGTCGCTATTTACGGCGTTTTGCCCTTCCAGGTATTGTACTTCCAGCAAGGAAGCTTGAGAATTTTTAGTATCCGGATGAAAGAGATGTCGGTAGTCATCGGCATTTACCGTACCGTTTCCGTCCGCATCCAGAGAATATAATCCGCTATCAATGATTTCTTTCAGCTCCGTAGTAGCGGCTGATGTATTTCCCCGAGTCAAGTATACTTTTGCTAAAACGGCAGTAGCCCCGTACTTAGTAACTCGACCAATATTGTTTCCGGTATAGCTTTCCGGAAGGGTAGATTTGGCGTAAAGCAGATCGTTTATGATCTGCTCGTACACTACTTCAGCATCCTCACGAAGATATTCGTAGCCCTCCTCGGGAGAAAGAGGAATAAGGGGCAGGGGAATATCTCCCCAAACCCGTACCATATTGAAATAGATCAAAGCCCGCACAAATGTCGCCTCAGCAGTAAGTCTTTCCTTTAGATCCTGACTACTAAATTCTACGCTGGTATTCTCAAGCCGACTCAAAACATCATTGCAAATAAAGATCGCATTGTAAGAATCTTGCCAAGCGTTTTCAGTGTCGGCATCGTTAGTAGGAATATTAAAGTCTGAAATTCGCTCAGCAGAATTGCTAGACCCTCCAATAAACTCAATATACGTATTGTCAGATCGTAATTCTCCGTAAATGTCTGCAATTCCGCCAGCTTCATAGGTTCTTATCATTTGTCGGTATACATCGTTAACGGCCAACACGAACTGATCTTCTGTTTGGTAGAAGTTACCTTCGGTTATAGCTGTTTTGGGATATAAATCAAGATTTTCTTCACTAC